>MWCN01000041.1 GCA_002070045.1 Candidatus Cloacimonetes bacterium ADurb.Bin211 | reverse complement strand
CGCAGTCCGGTTAGCGCGCTCGGTTCGGGACCGAGAGGTCGGAGGTCCAAATCCTCTCATCCCGACCATTATTAAAGCTGAGAAGATCTTATGTCCAATCAAAAGCAAAATCTAAGATATTATATTCGTTTACTTTATCCTTTCCTTAAAAAGGATATAGGACTTTTAGTATTCGGTCTTTTTGCTATGCTTTGTACATCAGCTTTGCAATTAGTTTTTCCTTTAATTTTGGCAAATATAGTAGATAAAAGCATCCCTTCAGGAAATGTTTCTCAGATGTATCGCTATGGTGCAATGTTTATTGCGGCAGTTCTTGTTTCCGGAGGATTAACCTATCTTCAGACAGTGTTACTTTCTAAGCTGGGCGTGAAAGTAATTACGAAATTCAAAGCTCAAGTATTTCGTCATCTCTTAACCCTTCCTGTTGATTGGTTTAATCAACAAGCTGTGGGTGAATTGATAGCGAGAGTGGAATCTGATGCGGAGAGAGTAAAAGCTTTGTTTTCCGATCTTTCTATCCGTATAATTGGGAATCTGTTGTTCTTTGTTGGTGTTTTTGTTATAATGTTTTTAAAAGATTGGCATGTTGCAACCTACATTTTACCAGGCATTGTGGTCGGTGTTATAGCTTATTACTATTTAATTAAATATCTTTCCAAATTCTATCGGCAGATTAGAGAAAAGAACGCTCTGGTTACTGCCAAGATAACAGATTATGTTCAGGGAGTACAGGTAATTCAATCCTTGAATCTTCAGAATAAAGTCTATAATGATTTGCAGAATGCTTCAGATGATAAATATAAACTGGAAACCAGGACTACATTCTTAGAATATGGTTCTCAAAGCTTATTTATGTTCTTTGTTGAAGTTTTTTTCATAATAATGATTATAAAGATAACCGCACCACAGATTATTGCAGGAGTGGTCACATTGGGAACTCTAATTGTTTTTATTGATTATACCTATAAAATGATTTGGCCCCTGATGTCCATCTCAGAAAATGTTATGCAAATTCAGCGTTCCTTTGTCTCTTTAAAAAGAATTCTGGAGTTGACTGAATTGAAATCTGAAGAGGAGATATTTACCGGGAAGAAAATACCTACTTTTGAAAATGAGATTCGCTTTGAAAATGTCTGGTTTGCTTATAATAATGAAGATTGGGTGTTAAAAGATATATCCTTTACTATTCCAAAGGGTAAAAAGATTGCTCTGGTTGGTCCTTCAGGTAGTGGTAAAACTACCACGGTTAGTCTACTTTGTTATTTTTATCAGGTTCAAAAGGGGCAGATTCTGGTGGATGGAGTTCCTCTTTCAGAGATTGATTTTCGAGCCTGGAGAAGAAAGATTGGTTTAATCCTTCAGGATGTATTTCTCTTTCCAGGTAGCATTCTGGAAAATGTGAGGGTCTACAACGATTCAATATCAGAAGAAAAGGTTAAAGAAGCTATTAGTGTAGTTCAGTTAGATGAATTTATTCAAGAACAGCGTTTAGGCCTGGATACAGAATTAGCGGAACGGGGTCAAAACATTTCTCAAGGTGAAAAACAGCTTATAAGTTTTGCTCGCGCTCTGGCTTTTGATGCTGAAATAATTGTTATGGATGAAGCTACGGCATCAGTTGACCCTCAAAAAGAAGCCAGAATTCAACGAAGTATGGAAAGAGTCTTTTCCAATAAAACGGTAGTAGTAGTGGCACATCGCTTAACTACTATTCTGGATGCAGATGAAATTCTCTTTTTTGATAAGGGAAGAATCATTCACAGAGGTACACATCAACAGTTGTTAAAAGAATCCAGTGAATACAGAAAATTAGTAACCCTGCAGATGCTTGGAATGGAGGATACTGTTGGATAAGCACATCAAATGGATAGTCAATCAATGGAAGAGAGAGAAGGGGATTGTTGTTTTGATGCTGGTATTTACTCTGGCAAGTTCAGCGGTTTCCATTGCTTATCCTATAATGTTTGGCAGATTATTGGATTTACTAAAGAATATTTTAGGAGAACCTGCCAGATACCCTAATCCAATGCAGGAAATTAATCGTATTATCTGGGTTTTTGTTGCTCTTGGCTTTGCTCAATTTATTACGGGGTTCTATCCTGCTATCCGGGGTTGGATGAATATCAGATTTGAGAATTTTCTGAGGAAATATTACTTTAAATTCGTATTGAATAAGGACATTAACTTTTTCCTTAAATTCCGAACAGGCGATATTGTTACCAGATTAACTGATGATTTAACTGATTATTCAAAGATAAGCTGGTTTCTCTGTTCAGGAATTTTCCGGGCAGTTAATTCTTTCTCTTTAATCGTTTTTGCGCTGGTGGTAATGTTCAGTATCAATGTTAAATTGACTTTGCTATCTATTGCTTCTTTACCTATTATGATGGTGGTGTTTTATTTTGCTTCCGATAAGCTTTATCGCAATTTTGAACTTAATCAGCAAGCTATAAGCAATATCAATAATCAGCTGGAAATGAGTTTTTCTGGAATAAGGATTATTAAATCTTTTGTAAGTGAAGAAAAGTATAATAGATTCTTTGAGAAAGCTCTTGCTCAGCGTTTCAAAACCGAGATGGGAGTGGTCAAATTAAATGCACTTTTGCAGCTAATTTATGGATATATTGATTATATTGCGCAGATTGGAGTTATTCTCTTTGGTGGTTATATGGCTGTGAAGGGTACTATATCCGTTGGCACTTTCTATATGTTCTATTCCTATCTTGGTATGATGATTTATCCATTGCTTGATTTGCCACAGTTATTTGTCTCAGGTAAGCAAGCTTTTGTTAATATAGACCGTTTAGAAGAGATTAAAAATTATCCCAGTTTTTATGATAACTGGCAAGGTGAGATAAAACCAAAGGAAATAGAAGAGATACAATTTGATGAAGTTAAATGTACTTATCCTGATAAAAGTGAGCCAGTCCTTAGAAATTGCAATTTAGAATTTAAGAAAGGTGAAAAACTACTGATTTTAGGTTCTACAGGATCCGGTAAGAGCACTATTGCCAATTTGATTCTGGGATTGCTTTTGCCTGATAGAGGAGAGATTCTTATTAATAATTCTCCTCTTCCCAAAATAGATTTAAATGCCTTGCGGGAGCTCATTGGTTATGTTCCGCAAGAACCTATCCTGTTCACCGGAACGATCAAAGAAAACATACTGTTCCCAGTGGATGAGATTTCCGAAGAAGAATATGAAATTGCAGTGAGAACAGCTCAACTAGATCAAGAATTAGCTTCTTTTCCAGATAAAGATAACACTCTGGTGGGTCAGCGAGGATTGGGCGTTTCTGGCGGTCAAAAGCAGCGTGTAACCATTGCGAGAGCATTGATCAAGAGACCGCAACTTCTGGTTTTAGATGATATTACTGCTTCCCTAGATGCTGAAAATGAAGAAAAACTATGGAAAGATTTAAATACCAATTATCCGGGAATTTCAGCAATTGTGATTTCGCATCGGCTTTCTACTTTACATTATGTAGATGAGGTGCTCTTTATTGATGAACAGGGTTGCACACATCAGGGTAAGCATGAAGATTTGGTATTTAAAAATCAGGAATATCACGATTTCTTACATGAGCATTTAAAGGAATAGAAAGTGGAGCGGGAAACGGGACTCGAACCCGCGACATCAACCTTGGCAAGGTTGCGCTCTACCAGCTGAGCTATTCCCGCAGCTTTGTATTTTTTAGACTGAAAATAAGTCCTAAGGTTTTTTGTCAAGCTCAAAAGTCTGATTCACTGAACACTTCTGCTTCAAATCTAAAAAGCTGAGCACGAGGGTCCATCCAGTCCTTATCATTCAGTCCTGCTTTTCTGCAGAGTTCTTTTAAGTAGGTGGGTAAATCCCAGTTCCATTCCACAGGAACCTGAGGTAAAAATATTCCCGAACCATAAGGATGCTGAATATAAAGACCATCGCGTCCGATGACAATCTCATCAATATTATTTACTGGTATAAGGTCTCCGAGGATAGAAATTTCTATTTCCAAATCCTGTAATTCATTTTGTCTCAATGGAGGAAAACGAGGGTCTTCAAAAGCCGCTGCTTGTGCCATTTCAATAACGCTATCTACTATGTTTTTATAGCCCTGTATATAACCTATGCATCCTCTTAATTGTCCCTGCTTATTAAGTGTTACAAAGACACCTCTTTTTTCCTGCAATTCAGGATAAGTAGGTTTAGCTGGAGGTATTCCTGTGAAACGATAAGCTATGGAATCCCTCGCTAATTTCAATAACGCCTTTTTAGCTTCATCGGTTATAACCATATTACCTCCTTATCTGTAGACCAATGCACTTAAATATCCAACTACCTGTGTATTATCACCAGTGACTTTTCCTGAGTGCGTATAATGGATAACTTTAGCTCTGGCTTCTGGAATTTCTTTGAGATAGTAAAGGAGAGTGAGAATTCCGCCAATTCCACAGGCTTCACAGTTTTCTGAAACAATGCTGTGCCAGAGTTTTTCCGGGTCAAGAGTCAGGAATTGTTCTGCAAAGATGGAATCCATTATTTCTGCACGAGTAGCAGGATAGTAATGGGAAAGGTCACTGGAGACAATGATTCCAACTCTTTTCTCGGTTCCATTTATAGCGGATTTCAATCTTTGTGCCAGTTCCATTGCTACCTGAGGATAGGGTCTTCCAATCATAACAGGACAAATCTGAGCTTCGGGAAAGAAGTATTTAATAAACGGTAATTGAACTTCCATAGAGTGTTCAATCTCATGATACCTAATCTGATTTGAAATATCAGGATTATTGCGAGTTAACAATTCATATAATGCTATATCCAGATTTAGCATTCCTAAAGGAGTTTCATACTGTTCAAATGGAGAAACGGAATAGTCAAAATGTATCGCTTGATGACTGGGATGGAGAATGATAAAGCTATCAAAGGGCTGTTGAGAAATATAGTGAAAGCCTTTAGCTGCACAAGCACCAGAATAAATATAGCCTGCATGAGGCACCAGTAATGCCAGAGCTTCTTCAGATTCAGGGGCAACTTTTTCTCCTGCAATCCACTGATTTATCATTGCTATAATTTGTTCTTTAAACCGTGGATAAAAGCTTCCCGCGTGACTCGTTTTTCTAACCATAATTATTATTCCTCCTTATAATAATCTAAATAAAATTTAAGCTTTAAACCATTAATAAATTCTTCCCATTCTTTAGATGATTCTAAGGGAATTTGAACTTTTAGTTGAGCTCTGTTATCCCATTTTTCCTCTATAATATGACCATCAAAGGAGGAAATCTTATATTTCAGAAGATTGATACTATGATAGTCCAGCACCAGATGATAGATGATATAAGGAATAGCAGGGATTTTTTCTGCTTTAGCTAAGGCTGATTGAACTACACCCGCATAAGCTTTGGATAATCCCACAGTTCCCAGTTTTATCCCACCAAAATAGCGGGTTACAATAGCCAGTATATTAGTCATATTAGCGGAAAGTAAGGCATTTAATATAGGTTTTCCGGCAGTACCGAAAGGTTCTCCTGCATCAGAATAATATTGGTTTTCTCGGTTAAACCCAGAGATATAGGCAAAGCAATGATGAGTGGCATCGGGCAATTCTTTTCTATGCTGACTAATAATGGATTCCGCTTCCTGAACAGAATTAATAGGGAAGAGGAAGGCTAAAAAATCTGAATGTTTTATCTTTTGTTTTGAACTTATCGGATTAGCAATACTATAAAAACTCATATTATTTGACCTTGGGGAGGTCTTGCCAGCGAGTGGTGTAAAATGGCGAAAGTTTGGCTCGCTTCATTTCCCAGTCCTTTTGTATGCCCGAACTGGCAAAAAAGACCGTATCTCTGCCCCAAACTCTGTTAAGTTTATCTATGGCATCTATTAATTTTTTCCTTCTATCATCCAGATAGTTGGATTCCAAAAAATTTAAGGGAACATCTTTTTCATCTATAAGGTCAGAAAACATAACTCCTGCTTTTTTATATTCAAAACCAGGAAGATATACATCCCGTAATAGCTCCAGCCCTATTTTAATTAAATCTGGAGTATAGGCAGTAGGAACAGTAAGTCTGGTTTGAGCAGAATTGTTGTATTGTGGTCCTTCCTTGAATCTATTCGTATTGAGGAAAACCATCATAAATCCTGCTACACTATGCTGACTGCGTAGTTTTTCAGCTCCACGAGTGATGTAAGTGGAGACCGCTTCTTCCAATTCAGATAGTTCAGAAACTTGTTTACTGAAAGATTTAGAGCAGACAATACTCTTTTTAGGAGTGGGAGCTTCTTCCAGGTCAATGCAGGAATAACCTTGCAATTCAAGAACAGTTTTGTATCCTACTTTAGTTAAATAGTGCAGAATAAAATCTTCAGGAGCATTTCTTAAATCCCAGGCACTTTCAATTTTATTCTGTCGTAAAAATTTTGCATATTGTCTACCAATACCCCATATTTCTTCTATTGGAGTTTGTCTTAAAGCTTTTTCAATCTTTTCATTTTCCATCAAAGATACACATCCACGGTATCCTTCAAAATGTTTGGCATAGTAATTAGCAATCTTGGCAAGAGTTTTGCTACGAGAAATTCCCACAGAAACCGGGATACCAGTGTGTTTTTTGACAATATGTTTGATTTGTCTTCCGTATTCTTCCAGATTAGAGATAGGAAGGTCATTAAATTTTAAAAAAGCTTCATCAATAGAGTAAATTTCAACATCTGGCGAAAATTGATTTAATACCTCCATTACCCTGGAAGACATATCTCCATAAAGAGCATAGTTAGAGGAAAGGAGCACTCCTTCGTTTTTTCGGATTAATCCCTCATATTTAAAACCGGGAGCGCCCATTGGTATCTTTAAAGCTTTCAGTTCATTGGAGCGAGATACAATGCAACCATCATTATTAGATAATACTGCCACGGGTTTTCCTTCCAGTGATGGGTTAAAAACCCGTTCACAGGATACATAGAAATTGTTACAATCTACCAGGGCAATGATATCTTTATCATTTAATCCTTGTTTTTGCATCTTTCTCCTCCTTTTTACAATTTAGTGCAATTGCTTCTGCTGTCAATATGCTTTATAAAAATCAAAGATTAGAACGATAAAATACTCAAGATTTTCAATTTTAAAGATTATTGGGATTTGATTAAAATAAATCTACTGATGCTTTCCTTCAAAATTGCGCTCTTTTTTCAGATATAATCTTAACTTATCCTGGAGAAATAGTAAGAAAATCTGGTTATATTGCGCGAAATATGCAGGGTTAATAGTCAACGGCTTATATTGATGTACACATTTTCATCTACCAGCAGGAAACATAATAAATAAATAATCTATAATTGCATTATTAACAGAGCATTAGGTAATAATTGGCTATCAACTATTTTGCAAACATTGATAACATACCCCTATCTTGTTTATTCCTTGTCTCTTACTTATTCCCAGTAATAGGAAAGAGACAAGAGAGAGACAGGAACAAATCTGATTGTGGGAATAGAATTCACTTTCATTTTATAAGTTGAGATAAGAATATTTTAGATATCCAAGGATGTTGATATTTACTTATTATCAAATGAAAAAAGAGACCACCGGTAGGGGGAATACCGGTGGTTTGTATGGGCAGAGTACCCACTTTATAAGCAAGGAGAGGATAAAATAATCAATCTAAAGCTTTCAAGAAAGAAGGTAAATCAGTGCGCGGGTTAATTTTTTCAGGTTCTTTCTTTTTATTATCTGTATCTTCTTCCTTATGGGCAGTTTGGTTAATGTTTAGCACATGGAAAATATCTTCAATTTCATCTTCGGTAGTATATTTGGGATTAGCGGTTTTTGTATGTTTTTCTGGTTTAGAGATACCCTGCGGAATACTGATAAAATCACCGACCTGGTGAGTGATATTTTGTAGACCTGTAGCGATTATAGTAACGGAAACTTTTTCTTCCATATCTGGGTCAATAATAACTCCCATAATGATATTAGCGTCAGAACCGGTCACATTCACGATTACACTTGTAACCTCTTCCAGTTCACTCATTTTAAAATCTTTTCCTGCAGAGACATTAATTAACAGGGACTGACATCCTTGAAGACTGATATCACTGAGCAAGGGATTGTTTATAGCAGCTTCAGCAGCAAGAATAGCACGATTTTCTCCTTCTCCCATACCTGATCCCATAAGGGCAAAACCACCGTTTTGCATCACGGTCTTCACATCAGCAAAGTCCACATTAACCAAACCATTAATATTGATGATATCGGAAATAGCTTTAGCTGCTTCATAAAGAACATTATCTGCCATAGCGAAGGCATCCGGAAGAGGTCTATCTGCATATATTTCGCTAACTTTGGCATTAGGAATAACGATAAGAGTATCAACATATTCGGCAAGTTTATTAATTCCCTCCTGAGCGTTGTTCATTCTCCTTGAACCTTCAAATGGGAACGGAGTGGTTACAATTGCCAGCGTCAGGATATCCAGGTCTTTTGCAAGTTTTGCAATGATTGGAGATGCGCCAGTTCCAGTTCCTCCACCCATTCCTGAAGCGATAATTACCATATCTGCACCTTCCAGATTACTCTTAATCTCATCTTTAGATTCTTCTGCTGCACGTTCTCCCAGCTCAGGATTAGCGCCTGTTCCTAATCCGCCACAGAGTTTTTTACCCATCTGTAGTTTCATTTTAGCTTGATTTTTCATTAAATCACTATTATCAGTATTAGCGACGATGAATTCTACTCCGGTTAACTCTTTGGCTATCATTGTATTGACTGCATTTCCACCTGCACCACCAACGCCGATTATCTTAATATTAGTGCCGATTTGACCTGGTTTTTCATCAAATTCTATCATTTGTTCCCCCTTTAAGAACTGGTAAATTCCTTCATTATATTTTTTATATTATCTAATAGTTTTGAAATTTGAAAATGACCGGGAATACGAATAGCATTTTTATAATCACGGTCCAGAGATGCAGCGTAATAAAGCAAACCAACACAGGTTGCAAAATCAGATTGTTCCAGCACACTGATTGACCCATTTAATCTATTTAGATTGGGAGTGGCGATTTTCACATTAAGATTGAATATATTCTGCACCACAGTATCAATTTCCTGTAATTTAGCTGTTCCTCCTGTAAGAACTATTCCAGCGGTAACAAGTTCTGGTGTATAAAAGTTTTTTAAATGTTCGTAGCAGATGGATAACATTTCTTCCACCCGATGTTGAATCACATGACTGACCAGAACCTGAGATTTTCGTTGAGGAGCTCTTCCACTGATGCCTTCTATCTCAATTTCCATATCCGGGTCAACACTACTGGCAAGAGCTATTCCATAGTGAGTTTTGATATATTCTGCATTAGAAAGTGTGGTCTTCAATCCTATAGCCAGGTCCTCAGTAATATCAGAACCAGCCATAGGTACGACTAGCACTTTTTCCAGGACGCCACGATGGAAAAGACTTATATCACAGGTTCCACCCCCAATATCAATGAGAATAGTTCCCAAACGGCGTTCATCATCGCTTAAGACAGCTTCGGAGATAGCTAGATGATTTAGGATAAAATTATCTGGCTCAAGGTCATAACCGGCAAGCTCTATACATTTAGCGAGATTTCGCAGGGGAGTAACTTCGCCAAAAATGGTAAGCACTTTGGTCATTAAATGGAATCCAGTCATTCTGATGGGATTGCGAATGTCATCCTGTCCATCAATTATATAACATTGAGGGATGGCATGCAGGATTTGAGATCTTTCAAACCCTTTTTGAATTTTAATACTGTTACGAGCATCTGCAATGACCTGGTCTATATGTTCTTGCGTAATTTCTCCAGGTTCATTAGGACTGGTTGTTGGGATAGATATACGTCCATCACTTAATACAGTACGAATATGCTCTCCCGTAACATTGGTAAATATGTTAATTGCCTTTGTAGAAGCGGCATTTTCTGCTTCTTTGATAGTTTTTTTAACTGCTTCTGCAACTGCTTGAATGTCTTTGACAATGCCTTTTTCTAATCCTTCTGAAGGGTTTTGACTAATACCAAGAACTTCAATATGTTCTGGATGCTTTATTCTGGCAATAATACAACGAATGTTAGAAGAACCAATATCCAGTGCAGTAATAATATTTTGTTTCATCTCAATTTCCTGATTTAACGACTACTTGATTGTCAAACCGAAGATCTAAAATGGCATTATTGCTTACATTACCATTGTCTTTTACGAACTCATAACGAGATAATTGACGGGCAAGATTTTTGGTGCTTGGAATAAGACGCAATCCATTTCGGGCATCTATTATATAGACCGTGTTATTTATTGTGTAATATTCAGAGATATTGGGTAGGAATTCGGGAGATTCTTTCATAATTAGATGATGGACGGCAAGAATTCTATCTAATGAGGCATTTTTTATAGGTTTTCCAGGATGAATTGACGCATTATTAATTAAAAGATTGATTACGGGTAAATTTTCATTATAAACAGAACCAAATTTCTCCAGAACCACACCTTCATCATCAATAGGGAAGAGGTCGCCTTCCAGAGTTTTAACATAACAGCAGCTCTTTCTTTCGGTTACTACTATTTTTAAAGTGTGAAAAAGACGGCGTTGCACTTTTACATCCTTGATGCGAGAAAACTTCTTAACTTTCCTGATAACTTCATCTTTACTGATAGAAAAAAGATTCTTTCCACTAAAAGACTGCATTGCCTGCATCAATAAATCATCTGAAACGGTAGAATTGCCAGAAATCTGAATTTGTTCAATATTAAACCAGTTAACAGTAGAAAATAGATAATATACTCCATAAACGAAAGCAGATAAGCCAAGCAGAATCAGGATAAAATAGATAAAGTAGCGGCTATGACCGCGTCGTTTCCGATAAGGAGCTTCATTCGGCAATTCTTTATATTTCATAATATTAGCTCTATAAAACGGTTTTTTTGAATCTTCAGGTTATTTCTCTAAGTTTTTATCATTTTCAGAGTTAGAATTTTTGTCAACAGCTTTCTTTAATTCCCTTAAAATTTCTTCACCATATTGCCAGATATTACCTGCTCCCATAGTGATAAGAATATCATCAGGTTTTAAAATAGATAAAGTTACAGGCACGATATCTTCATTTTTTTCTATCAAAACAACATTATGATGTCCTGATTGAATAGCAGCATCGGCAATAAGTTTTGAACTCACCTGTTCAATAGGTTCTTCTCTGGCAGGATAAATAGGTGCAAGAATGAGACAATCACAGGAAAAGAAGGCATTAGCAAATTCTTTATAGAAATCTCTGGTACGAGAATATAGATGAGGCTGGAAAAGTGTTACTATCCTACGCCCCGTGCTTTCTTTAAATCCATCCAGAGTGGCAGTTATTTCAGTAGGATGATGTGCGTAATCATCATAGATAGTAATTCCATTAGCTGTTCCTTTCAGCTCAAATCTTCTGTATACACCACTATATTTTTCCAGACCTTCTTTGATATATTTGAAAGGAATATCCAGCTCCATACCAATACCAATAGCCATAAGAGAATTCAAAATATTGTGCTTTCCTGTTACTTTTAGATTAATTCTGCCAAGACGATAACCTTTATAACTGACATCGTATTCTGCCGTAAAATTTTTCATTTTTATGTTTTGTGCTTGAATATCGGCTTGTCTGGAAAAACCATAAGTGACGATTCTTTTATTGATTTCCGGTAAGATAGATTGCACTCCAGGATCATCCAGACAGGCTATTACACTGCCAAAAAAAGGAACTTTATTGGCATACTCAAGGAAGGCTTTCTTTATTTCATCAAGATTCTGATAGCAATCCAGATGGTCAATATCAATATTGGTAATTCCTGCGATACAAGGAGAAAGTGTAAGAAAAGAATGGTCATATTCATCAGCTTCTACCACGATATATTGTCCGGAACCCATAACATTATTAGAGCCATAATTTTTGATTTTTCCACCCACAATAATAGTGGGGTCTAAGCCAGCAGTTTCTAACACTAATCCTGTCATAGAAGTAGTGGTAGTTTTTCCGTGAGTTCCAGAAATACCAATAGAGAAACTCATTCTGGTTATTTCAGCTAACATTTCAGCTCTGCGGATAACAGGTATTTTCAGTGCTTTTGCCGCTTGAATTTCTGGATTATCATCTTTTATAGCGGATGACCTGACTACCACATCCACATCTTTCACCAGAGCAGGGTCGTGACCTTCAGTTATTTTTATTCCCAGAGATTCCAGATGTCTCGTGATATCAGTCTTTTTTAAGTCAGAACCAGTTATTTCCAGACCTTGATTATGCAAGAATTCAGCAATTCCACTCATACCAATGCCACCGATTCCAGTAAAGTGAATTTTTCTTGTTTTTCCCAGCATTCTTCTTTTACTCCTTTCCTAAATCTTTAAGAATTGCCTGAATAATGTCCTGTTTAGCAGTATTAGGAGGAAGGCTTTCCAGGTTATTTTTGTAAAAGTCATAATTATTCAGGATTTTATCCATAGCCTTTAAAAGGTTTTGCGAGTTTAATTCAGTCTGAGGTAAGAGGATGGCTACTCCTTTCTTTTCCTGTTCCTGAGCATTATAAAATTGATGGTTTTCTGCAGCTGTGGGTAAAGGTATCAAAATTGCTGGAATTGCATTTTCTTCCAGTTCAGCTAAAGTTATAGCTCCTGCCCGGGTTATAGCTAAGGTAGCAAAATGATAAAAAGAAGAAAGTAGAGGAGAAAAATCAAAAAGATAGACTCCTGTTAAAGGAGAAAATTTTTTTGCATATTCTTCATAATCTCTTTTACCAGTCTGCCAGATTAATTGCCAGTCTCTTTCCAGAATTTTGGGAAGAGCTTCTGCCACGGCAGAATTTATAGCTTGAGAACCCTGACTTCCACCTGTAACCAGAATGACTTTCTTTTCTGGATTAAGTCCAATCTCAGTTAAACTTGATAAAGTAGCCTTTTCCTTTTTTTCTGCAAGCGGTACACCCACTTTTTTAATGCGTGCTTTTTTTAAATAATTTGCTGTTTTGTCATAAACCGTGAAAGTAATACGACTATGCGGTGCAAGAAATTTAGTGGTAAGTCCAGGATAGCTATTACTTTCATGAAGATAGAGGGGAAGTTTCATCATAATTGATGCGAGACCTACAGGTCCAGAGACAAAACCTCCAGTACAGATGATAGCATCAGGTTTAAAATTCTTGATTATTTTCTTGCTTTCCAGCAAAGAAGAAGCCAAACGAAAAGGAAATAATAGATTAGCAGGATTAAACTTACGATATAACTTTTGCACTCTAATAGCTCTAAAAGGAAAACCTTCCTCCTGAATAATATGCTCTTCCATTCCACTCTTATTTCCTATAAACATAATCTCATTACCAAGTTT
>MWCN01000040.1 GCA_002070045.1 Candidatus Cloacimonetes bacterium ADurb.Bin211 | reverse complement strand
CCAGGAAACTGCCAGGTAATAATTTTGTTCAACACCTTCTCCGGCAAAATATTTAAAACCCAGATTATTTTGAGCGTTGGAGTTACCTTTATTAGCTGCTTTTTGAAACCACTGAGCAGCTTCAGTTTTATTTTCTGCTACTCCATAACCATTATCCAGACACCAGCCATATAAGTATTGTGCATCTGGATGACCTTGACGAGCAGCTATTCGCCACCAGCGTGCAGCTTCAACGGCATTTTTCTCTATTCCTTCACCTTTAAAATAACACCAACCTAAATCACATTGGGCAGCAGAATTTCCATTATCAGCTGCTAAGGCAAACCATTTAACAGCTTCTTGCAAATTACGAGGTACTATCTTGCCCTCATAATATATTCTACCCAGCTCATATTGAGCATCGGTATCTCCATTTTTAGCAGCAAATAGTAAATCATCTATGTAACTATTCTGCGCATAAATAGTTATACATAACAGAAGCACGATAAACACTATTAGAAATTTTTGCATCTGGACACCTCCTCATCGCAACTAAGTTTGTTATTATAAATAAAACATTTTGTCAAGAGAGAACATAATATCAGTTGGAATCTATTTCACAACCGAAAATCTTAAAACGATGGATTTAGTGCCATTATCTGGCAAGATACGTATTAGATAAATACCGGAAGAATACTTAGTAAAAGGGATGGAAAGTTCTGCTCCATTATTTATCAGGTGTTGTGAAAGTAATCTTTGACCCCGAATATTAAATATTTCCAATTTTATGGAGTCTATATTTAAGCCCATTATATTCTTGATAATCAGATTTTCATTCTGATAATGGACATTAAATTGAGCAGGAGGTAGAGGTTCATCGGGGGAATAGTTTGCCAGATAAAGTTGATAACTTTCTCCCGCTTTTAATAAAGATATCATATAATCTCTTTCTTTGTAGTGGATACAGAGTTGAGGTATATCCAGGTCTGAGTAATTATGCAAGGTAACTCTATAGAAGTTGTTATCTAAGGTATCAATAGAGGTTATTTTAACCTGTTCAATAGCTAACATTCGGTCAAAAATATCCTCTAAGGGTGCAATCCATAGCCCTCTTTCTTTTCTATAAAAATCCAGCATCTGCAGCATCTCATCTACATCATCTCTAATCTCATAATCGCCTGTTGGAGTTATTTCACAGAATCCCAGGACATTGGAAGAAGAAATTATAGAAAGATGAGTGTAAGCAATGTGCAAACCGTGTTCAACGATAAGAGCATCAAGATTATCGGGAGTCATTAAATATTTCATACTTACAGGATTATAATAATTAAGATAATCCCAGACCTCTTCTCTGGTTCTACCATAAAACCAGATAGGACGAGTAAGAGTTTTTGCTTCATAGACGATATGAGGTAAACGCCAGGGCTCATCATAAGCATTGAAAGGATTAGTGGGAGGTGTATCCGCAGGCCAAATATAGTCAATCTGAGATTGATTAATAACATCTGCCACATAACCTAAACTATCAGGATAAAGACCATTATAAGCTATGTCTTCCGGATTACGGGGGATAGCATGGTCAATCCAGGTGCGTATATTATATGATACTAAATCATCCAATAAAGCTTGAGCATTAGTTCCTGGAGGATCTGCAGAAGGAGAATAGGTATGATAACCAATTCGGCTTCCATAACTCTGAATTAAGGTCCACATATTGCCTAAAGTAGGTTTATTGGTACCAAAAATTGTATGGGTAATAGGAATGTTTCGGGCAAAAAATCCTTTTTGGTAATATTTGGGGCTGGCAGGATTAGTGCTTCCTTCAAACACGGCTTGTAAAGTTGTCACACATTCAGCATCTGCATCATTAGTGATACATAATGCTGCTTTGCAATTTCCTAACCATCTATTAATGTCCAGAAGGAGTGGTTTTTCATTAAAAAGAAGAAAAGACCAGTAATGACTACTATTCGGAATATTATAAAATGCATCTCTGAGGAATTGATTACCCTGAGTAGCGGGATTAAATGCACGATAAAAATGGTTCTGGAAATCGTAGAGCATAATTTTATTTGCAATTAACCCTTCTACTCCGTCACAGCCTTCATATTCCGAAGCCACAATCCAGAAATGTTGCTCACCACATTTATATTCAACTACTTTGTCCATATAAGGTGTAATAGTTTTATTCCGCGAAGAATCATTAGTGTCAATAGCTGTAACTCCTTTTAATATAGGATAAATAGGGTGATTTGCATTATTCATAGATAAATATAATTCATGTATATAAGTTTCCTGTTTAAAAAAAGCTTTTATATTAAATCGGATAGCATTAATTAAATAATTTTCATCTGGAGTAATAGACACTGTTAAATCAAGCTCAGGAGCAGAAAAAACTATTACGGAACTATCCGGGTAGGTATTTATTGTTTTAGTAAAATTGATATTGAGGTAATTTACTTCACCAACTCTCTTATTCGCATAAGCACTGAGTTCAAATAGATGGTCATATTTGAACTGGGAACCTATTTCGGAAGCAGTTAACAGACTTAGAGATAAAAGGAAAGCACCTATAAGATAAGCTGATTTTTTCATTAATCCCTCTTAGGGAAAATTTATATTTTAATAAAAAAACTTAGCGGAATAATGTCAAGATTAAATAGCTATACTACTAGTCGTAGCTGGAATTTAGTGTGTATTTCGTATTTTTTGATTATCAATAGAATTTTAAATATCTCTTATATTCTTTTCATAAATATAAAAGGCGGAGTTGATAAAAATAACTCCGCCTATACTGTTAAGATAATTCGTACTATTTGAGCATTAACATTTTTTTGGTGCAGCTGTAGTTATTGCATATCATCTGATAGAAAAAGACACCACTGGATACTGGTTTATTATGGTTGTCTTTTCCATCCCAGACTATTTTATAGTGTCCAGGGGTTTTAACTTCATTTATCAGAGTCTTAACTAACTGTCCTCTCATATCATAGATATTAATTTTCAAAGGTGTACTATCCTTAATATTATAATAGATTATGGTTTCAGGATTGAAAGGATTGGGTGTATTTCCCAGAAGTTCAGTTCTGGCAACAGGAATATTATCATCCTGGATTGCAGTTGCTTGAAGAATGAAATTTAAGGTAGTCGTCAATCCTACCTGAACCAGAACTCCTTCTTGTGTTTGAGATTGATAATTTGGATGGCTTGCAGTCACACTATGTACTCCTGCTTCAACCAGCATAGTATAAGCTCCCGCTGAATTTGTTGTAACGCTTACATTTTCACAGGTCACAGTTGCTCCCTCTATAGGAGCATTAGAAATGTTACGTACGAAGCCTGCTATAGTTCCTACGGGAGTGATTAAAGTAATAGCATTGGAGAACGCAGGATCGGACATTACTCCACCTGTATATACAGATTTTACTGCCCATAGATAAGTGCCATCAGGAAGATTATCCCAGGCTGTATCAATTATGGATAGGTCCGTAGTGGGCTCTTCATTTAAGCTTACCCAGAAATCTTCATTATTTGCCTGTCCCTGAAGTAATCTCCATACTTTGAATCCAATCATACTTCTGTCACTAAATGCATTAATATTTATTTCTGGAGCAGAAGTTAATAAGGCAGGAGGAGTTAACCCTACATAACCCTGGATATTCCAGTTAAAATCACAATATGAATTGACTGCCAGTAAGGTTGTCCATTGATCCTGCCAGAGAATCATATTCCCAAAACCATTTACTGCAGGCCCTTCATCAAAGCCAGCATAAGCAGGATTAAAACCTGTGGTATCACAAAGATAACCAATCCAGAGTTCCTCGGTTCCCGTGATAAGAATAGGAGTGTTGAGCATAACAGTATTCCAGGTATTCAGAACAGGAATGATAGGCTGGCTTAATACCATAGGACCAGGACCAAGCGCATTCCCCCCTAGCCAGATATGTACAACAAAACTACCACCCATAGCGGGCCAAATCTTGACTGCCTGCAAATAACCGCCAGCGTAGGCAGCTAAAGAATCTGCAGGAAAACGAGCAGCTACTTCAAAATTAGCAGAACCAGCGGTTCCAAAACTGCTATTATTTTGTCCTGAATCATAATGTATCCATCCTTCTTCTGGGACTAAAGGCTCCTGCCAGGTTATCTGTACCGCTGTACCGTTATTGATTTCAGTAGCAGTTACATTTATCGGACTATATGCCATTTCACTGAGAACAATTTCACCCATATCTAAATTTGTAGCACCGACTACTGCTTGTCCCGTTAGAATCTGATATCCCGGTGCTGTTATTGTATAGTCATAAGTTTGATTGGCATAAACACTGTAAAATATAAAGTAACCTTGAGCATCTGTAACAGCTGTATAATCTGCATAACCTGTGAAAGAAACAGTAGCGTTAGCAATACCAACATTGGGAGCATCACTTCCCACTACTCTTCCTTCAACGCTTACTTCCGGTAATCCAGTAAGAGCAAAATTTTGAGTAGTGGATTGTCCTGCAATAATAGTAACAATATGAGATTGAGCATTATAACCTAATTTTGAGGCAGTAATAGTATAAGTTCCTGGCTGTATATAAGGAAAACTATAATTGCCATTTGCTCCTGTAATACGATATAGTGGACTGTCTTCAATTTGCACTCTTGCACCTTCCAGAGGTATACCAGATGAGCTAACATTCCCATTCAGGCTTCCCATTCCATCCACATTAATTAGAAATGTGGTTTTTGGGAAAAGACCGATTACTCCTGTAGTTGGAGGATTATCAGGACTAATTTGGGTATTATTATTATAGGTTACTAAAGAACGATTATCTCCATTAATCTGGCAGGAGAATAAATCCTGATTCATCCAGTAATAATCCTCTTCCCAGGGACGATATACCATCATCACCAGATTACCTCCTCCATAATTATAGGGATTTGTAAGATGGACAGTAATGGTATTTATTCCTGAGGGGTAATCTAAATTATCAGCAAAAACCTGAGTTAATTGAGACGCTGGAATCCATCCACCAGTAAGATTTTCCGCTAATGTTTCTCCCAGCCAAATATGTGTCGGTTTATCTGTTAAGTTACTCTCAAAATTATTATAGAACATTATATCTGTTATTGTCCCAGCTGCATTCATCTCAGTAGCAAGATAAATGGTTTCAAATAAACTTGTTCTATAGGACATATCTACGGGAACCCTGCCTACAAGGTTGCCAGCTCCAATGGTTACAGAAATCTGGGTTCTATAAGAAGGATTTGATTTATTGTTATTTGCAATCAAACTTATAGGTAAGACCATAAATGTTAAAACTAGAATTACCACCAATATATATTGAAATTGTCCTTTCATCTTTATTCTCCTTTATTAAACTCTATTTTATAGCAAAGCAATTATTGAACCAATATGGATTAAATATACAATAAAATGGTTATAAATACGACCATTTTTTATATTATTCTAAGATTAAAAAAGCCCCGGCAGGTCAAACCTATCCGGGGCTAGGAGTTATGATTGGGTTGTGTTATTTCATCATAATCATTTTCTTAGTGCTGCTGTATTTACCAGCGTTCATCTTATAGAAATAGACTCCACTGGATACAGGTTGATTATGACTATCTCTTCCGTTCCAGACTACAGAATAATTACCTGCTGTCTTGACCTCATTCACCAGTGTACGAATCAGCTGTCCCTTAAGGTTATAAACCTCAATGGTAACAGGACTGGTCTCTTTCACACTGTAGCGAATAGTGGTCTCTGGATTGAAAGGATTGGGATAATTACCCTGCAGCTCTGTTGCCAGAACAGGTACATTGGGATCTGCTAAAGGAGTAGCCTCAACCGTGACATCATCTAACAGGAAGATAAAGGCATCATTGGATACACACTGAATTCCTATATATGCATTTTCAGGTTGTCCTGCAATGTCATAGGTATATTCTGTCCAGGCTACAGGAGCTTCTATATAGTTAGGTCCACTGATGATGGTGAAATCGCTCGGATTGGTTCCCGTAGTAGAGACACCTACTTTAAATCTTTCCATTCCATAAGTGGTCACATAAGAGCGTGCCCAGAAGGTTATCTGAGTAGGACGATGTAGTAGCGGAGTAATCAACCAGTCATTATTAGGAGGAGTAGTTGAAGCAAAAGAAGCCGCTACTTTAATACCGGTATGAGTTACTTCTGTAGCACTAACTGGAGGAGTGGTAGCTGAGGGCACAAAGATGATGTATGCCATAGGTGAGTAGCAGTTGGGGAAGGTTATCCCAGTGATGCCATAAGTATCACTCTGGTCTACATCTACACAAGTCCAGGGTGCAAAGGTTAGAGCAAAGTTCTCATAGGTCTCAAAACTATCTTCCAGTATAATGTTAGTACTGCTGGGTGGAAGTATGAAATTCACCGTAGTAGTTTGACCAGTTACTACTACTATATTGGATTGAGTAACTGAATCATAACCTGGTGCACTGGCAGTTACACTATGAGTTCCGGCTACTACCTGCATACTATAAGCACCACTGGCATTAGTAGTAGCTGTAACATCTCCACAGGTTACCGTTGC
>MWCN01000039.1 GCA_002070045.1 Candidatus Cloacimonetes bacterium ADurb.Bin211 | reverse complement strand
ACGAAAAGGAAATAAGAGATTAGCAGGATTAAACTTCCGATATAACTTTTGCACTTTAATGGCTCTAAAGGGGAATCCTTCCTCCTGAATAATATGCTCTTCCATTCCACTCTTATTTCCTATAAACATAATCTCATTACCAAGTTTTTTAAATTCTTGTGCCAGAGCAATAGCAGGAAAGATATGACCTCCCGTTCCTCCACAGCCAAAAAGGACACGAATAGTTTGATTTTGTTTTGTAGATTGATTATTCATTGTAAAGTTAAAGCTAAATTATAGAGACTATCTGGGAAAAATAAATATATCCAATGGGATTTCACAATTGTCTCCTTTTTGCACTGATATTAAGCACTATACCTATAGATATGGAATCAATCAGTAAAGCTGTTCCACCATAACTGATAAAGGGAAGAGTATTTCCTGTAGGAGGAAGTAAAGACATTGAGACTCCGGTATTTAATAATACATTCAAAAATATATTCAAAGCAATACCCACACAGAGATACTTATAGTAAAGATTTTCTTGTTCATTGGCAATCTTCAGGATACGGAAAAAGAGAAGAGCATGCAAACCTAAAACGATAAGTGCTCCGATAAATCCAAATTCTTCGCCAATAATAGAGTAAATATAATCAGTTCTGGCTTCAGGAAGAAAATTGTGTTTTGCTCTTCCACGAGCAACACCTGTGCCAACAATATGTCCACTTGTTAGGGCAGTTAAACTTTCTCGCACCTGATATTCATCAGGAGAATTTTCTGGATCAGGACGATGTGGATTGAGTAAAGAATATACTTTATAAGTTTCAATCCGCGCAGAACGGAACTCATCTCCTTTATTAATAATTATGATTCCAGCAATTAAGCCAATGCACACGAGAGAAAGAATAAATCTTTTCCGTATACCAGCATAAAAAAGCATTCCCACAAGCGTTACACCAAGAATGATAAGTGTACTGAGATGTTTTTCCATAAAGATAAGAATAAAGATAATCAGAGTATAAACCAATAAGGGAGCAAGTTCTTTTAATAAGTTCGGTAAATTTGTAGTGTTTATTATGGCTTGCTTTTTAGCCAGAAAACCTGCATAAAAGAAGATTAAGGCTAATCTTGCTAAAAAACTTGGCTGGATGCTCAAGGGACCAAATCTTATAGACCTTTTTCCCCCTTTTACGGTGGAACCATATATTAAAACCAGTATTAATAAAGCGATAGAAAGAAAAATCCATAAGATATTCAGAGGACGAAGTTTCTCCAGGTCAAGATAATAGAAGATAATACCCAGAACAGCAATTGAGAATAAAAAATAAGCAAGATGATGATAGAACATACCCATAGATTGCATAGAAGTGATATCCAGCATCATCAGAATGCCAATCAAACAAAGTGATAGATAACAGATAAGAATCACTTTATCGTATGAAACAATATATTGAATACTTTTATTCTTTTTCATAATCCTGGGCTATAGAATTGACTATTTGTTTAAAAACTTCTCCGCGTTCTTCATAATTTTTGAATTTATCAAAGCTCGCACAGGCAGGAGAAAGTAGAATGATATCTCCTGGAGTAGAATCATAAAATGCCTTATGGATACACTGGTTGAAGTCATCAATTTTTTCTAAAGGCAATTCATTCTTCCAGAGTTCATACATTATATCGGCAGTTGCTCCGGTTAGATAAACCTTTTTTGCCGCTTTCTTTAAAAGAGGAGTGAGCACAGAAAAATCTTCTCCTTTATCAGAACCACCCATTATCACTCTAACTGGTTGTTCAAAAGCATTGAGAGCAGATTTAACTGCATCCGTATTAGTAGCTTTAGAATCGTTATAAAAAGCTATCTCATTAACTATAGCTACTAATTCCAGACGATGTGGCAAAGGAGGAAAAGTTTTAGCTGCTTCCATTGCTGCATCAAGATTATGAGTTAAAGCATTTACGGCTAAAAGAGCAGCCATAGTATTGGCATAGTTATGAGGTCCGCGAATTTTCAAATCCCGTATAGGAAGTTTGTGTTTAACTCCAATCTGGATGACATCCTGATTTAACCAGGCTTCACAATCAGGAGGTGTTTTTTCCAAGGAATAGCGTAATAACTGCGCTTTTATGCGGTCTTGTCTTTGCGCTATAGGTGCGGAATCCAGACAAATAACAGCCGTATCTTCCTGATTTTGATTCATAAAAATACGGAATTTAGAATCAATATAGCTCTGAAAAGAGTCATAGCGGTCCAGATGGTCCGGAGTTATATTTAATAATATTGCTACATCAGGTTTAAAAGTGTCTATTAAATCCAGCTGAAAACTACTCAGCTCCAGCACAATAAAATCTATGCCAGGTTTTTCTATGGGATAGGAAGTTATTGCATTACCGATATTGCCAGCTAAAATACTATTATAACCCATATTTTTAAGAATGTGCTGGATAAGTGAGACAGTCGTACTTTTGCCATTAGAACCAGTTACAGCAATTATTTTGCTATCTGGTGATTTAATCTGATAGCCAAATTCTATATCACAAATCAGAGGGATTCCAAGTTGTTTAGCTTTCTGGATTACAGGTATATTAAGAGGAATACCAGGACTTACTATCCACTGTTCAAACTGGAAAAGTTTATCAGTATGACCACCGAACTCACATTCAAAATCCTGCTTCAATTTTTCTGCGTATTCTATATGTTCTTCTGATTGAATATCACTTAGATAGACAGTGCCACCTAATTCTTTAATTTTGTATGCGGTAGCAATTCCACTTCTTGCCAGTCCAAGAATTGCATAAGATGTGTTTGGATTGAACAACTTATTCTCCTTATCTCAGTTTAATAGTGCTTAAGCCAATAGCCAACAATAAAGTAGCAACAATCCAGAAGCGAATAACAATCTTTGATTCGTGCATTCCTTTCATTTCAAAATGATGATGAATAGGTGCACAAAGAAACACTCTTTTTCCAGTTCCATATTTTTTTTTCGTATATCGGAAATGAGTTCGTTGAATTATCACTGATAATGTCTCTGCAATGAAAAGAAAACCAATTATTAGAAAAAATATCTGCTCTTTTAATAAAATAGATAATACAGCCAGAATTCCACCCAGAGTTAAAGAGCCTGTATCTCCCATAAAAACTTCTGCAGGATAGGCATTAAACCAGAGAAAACCTATTAAAGCACCTATTAATCCAGCAATAAAGACGGTTAGTTCTCCGGCA
>MWCN01000038.1 GCA_002070045.1 Candidatus Cloacimonetes bacterium ADurb.Bin211 | reverse complement strand
ATGCCAGAATTGAACTTCACTTTCAATTGCCTGTTCGGAAAGAGTATCATATAAAAGAGAAGGCATCATTGCCAAACGGATTTTCTTTTCTTTAATAATCTTGCGTCCTTTTTCCAGCATTCGGTTTCGGATATGTAATTTTTCCTCATCGGTAACCTCTATAGTTCTGGATTCTCCGTTAAGGTTCAAATAAACATCCGCTTCTTTCAGTTTTTGGTTAAAATTTTCATAGTCCGCTTGAAAAGCAATTAAAGAATATTGCTCCGCTCTTGCCTGCAGCTGTTCCAAGTCCTGAAATATTAAGGAAGTATAAATTCCTCTTTTTCCTGCCTCCAGCAATAATTTTTCCACCAAAGGCAAATTGAATTTTCCCGTAGTAATTAGCAAATGCATTCCTTTCGTCAGTTTCAAAGCTTCCTCAATCAGCTTGGCGGCGATATTATTCAAATTGATATGATATTCCTGCTCCAGAATGCTGTTGATT
Source organism: Candidatus Cloacimonetes bacterium ADurb.Bin211 (assembly GCA_002070045.1). Taxonomy (GTDB): domain Bacteria; phylum Cloacimonadota; class Cloacimonadia; order Cloacimonadales; family Cloacimonadaceae; genus Syntrophosphaera. The sequence continues at coordinate 3,873 of MWCN01000038.1, read as the reverse complement.
ATATTGCGGTTATCCAATATTTTTCCATTGGTTTCCAATCCAATTGCCAAATCCAGAACATAACTGCGTGCCGTGGCTCTATAATAGACCTCTTTGTTATTGTTATAGGCATCGTCTTCAAGTTTTAGTAAACCCTGAGAAAGCATTTGCGTTAAATTATAGTGCATTTTCTGCTTGCTGCAGGCAAAAAGCGTGGCAAGCTGTTGACAAGTAGCCGGTGCCTTAATCAACTCTTTCAGAATATTATATTTTAAGGGGCTGCCCATCTCTTTCAGCTGGGCATGATTTTTGATTAGTTGAAGGTTTTGGATCATAATTTTTATCCTTCCTGAATACTATATTTTCATCAGAGACACTATCCGGTAACCCTGAAATTTAGTCAAGATATTTTTGACTATAGTATGAACATAGTATTTGTGAAAAAGAACTTGACTTGGATTGATAAGATGAAAACAGTGCAAGCAGTTGTTTATCTTTACATAGCTTGTGAGTAACAAAGGATATTAGATGCTTTTAAAAAACCTGAGAAACAATGAATTGGAATGGACACCAGCATTTGGGAAACAACATAGAACATTAATTAGTAAAGTTTCCTTTACTGATAGGATTATCTTTGGGAGATTGCATTACAACAAGTTGGTGTCAACCTATCCAGGTTTTCAACGATTTTATAACGACGCAGTCAAAACAGTTATAGATTTCTGCGAGGAGTTAGAGATTGCATACCACATTAAAGCTAAGACATTGATAGAAAACCCACGAGGAATATAATGAAATTAGAAGATTTCAAATCAGGGATATATCGTAACCAGTTCCAGTATAAGAGCTTCTTGCCAAATAAGATAAACCAGGAATGGACTTGGGATGATCCAAGGATAAATGTTATGCTGGAGAAAGCTATTCAAGCATTGGGAGAACTGAATGCTTTTTCCATAATCGTCCCTAATGTGGATTTGTTCATTAGAATGCACATTCTTAAAGAAGCCAATACCTCCAGTAGGATAGAAGGGACAAAAACAGAAATAGAGGATGTAGTAAAAGAAGCTGATGCCATTGGACCAGAAAAAAGAGATGATTGGCAGGAAGTTCAGAACTATGTTCAGGCAATGAATGTGGCAATAGAACAATTGGCAACTTTACCTCTTTCCTTGCGCTTAATAAGAAATACCCATGAGATTCTGATGAATAATGTGCGCGGGAAACATAAAACCCCGGGTCAGTTTAGAACCAGCCAAAACTGGATTGGGGGATCATCTTTGGCTGATGCAGCTTACATTCCACCTTATGTAGATGACATGCAGGATTTGCTGGATGATTTGGAGAAGTTTATACATAATGATAATATTCTGGTACCGCATCTGATTAGATGTGCTTTGCTACATTACCAGTTTGAAACCATTCACCCTTTCCAGGATGGCAATGGTCGAATCGGTCGGCTGCTCATAACCTTATATTTGGTAAGTAATAATCTTCTGCTGAAGCCCACTCTCTATCTTTCAGAATTCTTTGAGAAGCATAGAGAACAGTATTATGACGCTCTAACCCGGGTAAGAGCTTCCAATGACATTAATCACTGGGTACGGTTCTTCTTACAGGCAGTTATAGAGACATCAGTAAAGGGAAAGGAAACATTTGAGAATATCCTGAAACTCCAAAGGAGTACAGAAAACAAGCTAATGAAACTTGGAAGGAGAGCGGAGAATGCCCGAAAGTTATTGATGCATTTGTATCAGGCACCTGTCATTACAATCAAACAAGTAGAAGACCTCCTCCATCTCAATTATGTTCCTGCCAGTCAATTGGTTAATAACCTTGTAGATATAAATATCCTGCAAGAGACAACTGGATACTCCAGGAACCGCATTTTCATATTTAGTAGCTATATTGATATCTTTAAAGAGTAGGGCATTGGACAGGATTACTCATATAAAAAAGAAGCAACCAAAATAAAATATGGAATTTCATATTATATTTTTAACCAACCAAAGTATAATATGGGAATTCATATCATATTTTTAACCAGCCAAAGTATAATATGGGTTTTTATTGAAGCAGATTTACAGCAGGATACTCTGGCTACTTTGCATTAAAAACTTCTTTAATTAACACCGTTTTTGGTTGACAAAACAACTTAATATAATATTATTGAAATAAGGAAAAGAAACAGTTTAGAGATATAAAGCTTTTACTTCCAGGAGCTGCTATATCGGTGATGGAAGATAGATAAATAAAAAAAGGAGAATACTATGAGACCCAGGACAATTATTTTGCTCATCTCTATGCTGAGCATTGGCTTACTGCAAGCTACTCTTCCGTCGGATAGAGAACGCATGGAACTTAAGGGACCTGTTCAGAAATATACCGTATCTGTCCCGGAATGCGATATCACCCACTACTTCTTTGATCGTGAAGGTAATTTATTAAGGATAAGCACTGAGAGCTTCTGGGAAGAGGCAAAACCAGTGTATCTTGTTGAACGGGAATATGATGAATCCGGTAGATTGAGTCGGCTTATGCTCAGAACTGAAAGTAGCAAACTGCTACCTTATCAGGTTTTTACTTACTATTCAGAAGGATCTCTGAAAACTATAGAGATGCATACTTGGTACGACGATTCTTACAGGGAACAGTGCTTTGACGAATCCGGAAAATTGGTATGCGAAAAGAGGTTTGACAATAATCAGAGCCCTAACGGGGGAATAGTTAAAGAGTATAACAAACTTGGACAATTGATCTCTGAAACTGAATACAGTCCGGAACCGGACTACGGAAATGAGTCCAGTTATGATAGACACATAATTTTTCACTACGATTCTCAGGGCAAGCTCATTTCTAAAGAAGCAAAGCTAAAAACCACCGGGGTGCTCGTTGAAGTGATTCAATATCAGTATGATAATCACGGTAGGATCTGTTCCTTAATCCACAAATCCCCCAAAGAAGAACCCTGGAGAGAACTCTACCAATATGATAGATTCAATAATTTAAGTGATACAAGTTTAGAAATAGGAGAAGAAAGTAAAAGTTATATATATGAATACTATCAGGATTAAGGGATGCGTATCTGAATATACCTTATATGCTGTTGCTTAATCCCATTATTTTCTTCTACCGATCTACGCGGAGTGGGAGATAATGTGGAGGTGGCATCTTAGGGCTTTAATCCAAATAATGCAAGTAGATTTTCATAGTCCGATTTATTCAGCTGCTTGAAGGAATTCATTTTTTGTCCTGTTCGGAGAGCTACTCTGCTCCAGATTCAGTTTTTGTTATTCCTCTTCGTTAACTGCATTATAGTAGCAAGTTAGCTTCAAAGCTTTCTGTCTTTTTAGCTGTTATGGATTTCCTGTTTGATAACTCTGGAATAAACCTTCACCCAAAACTTCAAATTGTCCTCACTAGGACAGTTCAACCTATCACATTATCAATAAATATGATATGAGCTTTTTAGGATACTTGTTTGGGCTTGGAAATTTGAAGTTTTGGTGATTGAATTTGAAGTTTTCAGGGAGAGTTTATAGTGATGCTTTTTTTCTTTACTACCCATCACAAAGAGAAAAAAGTATTGACAGATTTGCTAACGGTTTAGAAAGATGATTATGGTTTTGTATAATCGAGATTGGAACCAGAACAATATGTAAACAGAAACAATAATCTATAAGGTTAAAGATTAAAGAGAAATATATGGAATCTAATGTTAATGTTGGAGAAACGATGCATTCAGCCCCGGTAGATCTAATAAATCTTTCTGAAGCAAGCAAATATGCCACCGAATTACTCTCCAAAAATGTTACAACATCTAATATCAGCTATCTGATACAGTATGGGCGGATTAAAAGATATGGACTGAATGGTAATGTTCTCATATCGCTAAGC
>MWCN01000037.1 GCA_002070045.1 Candidatus Cloacimonetes bacterium ADurb.Bin211 | reverse complement strand
TCTTTTCCTGGCTTCTTTCACCAGATAAGGATATTTTTTTGCTATGTACCCCAAAAAGAAACAGGTTGCCTTAACTTCATATACATCAAGCAAATCCAGTAACTTTAAAAAACCACTTTCTACAATACTCGGTAAGGAGTCCCATTCAGAAATTGGAGGTACTCCCCGGTCACTGACAATATGATAATAATCTTCCACATCAATTGTGAAGATAGATTTTGGATATTCATTCATATTTTTTTACCTGGTTCTTACTAAGCTATGAAATCTTTTACATTAAAGTGTTATCTAAATGTCAATGAAAATTTTGTTCTTAGCCTACTACTTTCTTTTGATAATGGACACAATCAGCAATCTATATATTACCTTTCTTATTAAAGGATACAGCCTCCATCCATTTTATAATAAACTTTTTTTGACAACGGATTAATAAATAAGTTGTGAATTAAAAATTAATAAATTTTCTTGACATAGCAAAGCTATTAAAGTATAAGTAAAGTATAAGATAAAAGAATATATCAATGAGAGATAAGAGATGAGTGAGCATAATAGTTTCCTTGAGAAGGTTAAGAATAATCAATATTATAATGATATGAATCTTGATCTGTTTGTAGAAGAACAGCTTATCATCTCGGAAAAGTTATATCAGAACAAAACAAAAATAATAATAATTGAAGGAGAATTCTGGACATCCAAACAAAGAAAAGCTAATAGCATTCATGAAATTTCCTATAGAGCTTGTTTCAAACCTCAGTTACCATACTTTTTTATCAGTAATTTCACTCAAAAAGGTAATGTAGTTTATGACCCTTTTAGTGGTAGGGGGACTACAATTATTGAAGCTGCTTTGAATAATCGTCGCATAGTTGCTAACGATATTAATCCTCTGAGTAGAATACTAACTCAACCTCGCATTGAAATTCCGCGATATTCAGAAATTAATGAAAGAATAGAAACTATCCCTTATTATAAGAATTTAAAATCAGATATAGATTTGAGTATGTTTTATCAGGAAGAAACCTTAAGCGAGATATTATCATTAAAAAATTATTTAATTGAAAGATATGAATCTGGTAAAGAGGACCACATTGATAGATGGATAAGAATGGTTGCTACAAATAGACTTACAGGTCATTCAACTAATTTCTTTTCAGTTTATACATTACCTCCTAATCAAGCCATATCACCTCAAAAGCAAAAGCAATTAAACGAGAATTATAATCGTTATCCGGTTTATAAAAACACCAAAAATATTATCTTAATAAAAACCCAAAGCTTGCTCCGAGATATAGATAATATAAAGAGAAGGACCCTGCATTCCGTTGCAAAAGAAGCTGTATTTTTAACAGAAGATGCTCGTAGTACACCTCAAATAGCAGATAATTCCATTTCATTGATTGTAACCTCACCTCCTTTTCTTGATGTAATTGATTATGCAAGTGATAATTGGTTAAGATGCTGGTTTAATAATATTAATACGGAAGAAATCACAAAAAAAATTACCGTAACCAAATCCCTGGAAGAATGGGAATCATTTATCTATGATACTTTTATTGAATTTAAAAGAATACTAAAGCCTGATGGAATGATAGCTTTTGAAGTTGGAGAGATTAGAAAAGGAAAGATCAAACTTGAAGATAATGTTATATCCATAGCACAGAAAGTTGGATTTAATATAGAAGCAGTAATGATCAATAAGCAAAATTTCACTAAAACAGCCAATATATGGGGAGTTACTAATAATTTAAAAGGTGTTAATACTAATCGGATTGTTATTTTAAGAAAATAAAACAGATAATATGATAGCATTTTGTCATAATGTCTATTTTTGGAGAAAAAGAAAGTTATGGGAAACGATGAATATACCAAGAAACTTGAAATGGCAATTCAAGAATTCATAAAACCTCTAAAAAATTTACCTTTTCATTTAATTATAAACATTTTATCTGGTTATGAAGTAGAGAAATTTAATCCAGATGATTCAAATCATAAAAAAACCTTAGAAGCATTAAAAGCAATAGCCAGGCTTTCTTGCCAACTAATTAATAAAAAGGGAATAAAGAGAAAGAGAGCCAATGAAGTTGGTAATGATATAGAAAAGTATGTAATTCAAGCTTTCCGAAAATGCAATTACAAGGCAGATAAACCTTCTACATCCCAAGGAAAGAAAAAAAGTACCGGTTATCCTGACTTAGAGTTTTGTGTTCTTGATAATAAATGGCATTATCTAGAGTGTAAAAGTTACAATATTAAAAATAAAAGTACCTCTATGAGAACTTTCTATCTGTCACCTTCTAAGGATTTTAAGATAACTCATTCTGGAATTCACTTTATATTGTGTTTTGAAATATATCAAGACCATAGAGAAGATGATTTTAATGTCTATAAAACTAAAGGATGGAAAATATTAGATGCCTATAACCTGGATATAGATTTGAAATATGAATTTAATTCAGATAATCGTAGACTTTATAAACCAGAATTGATACTTGCGGAAGAGAATATACAATAATTTATTTCTTGGCACTACATAAATGCGGCAAAATTAGAAATTCAGAGAAAGAAATCTTTATTTATATGAAGATAGAGATTTAATACACAAATTAAGACTCATCCTAATTTGTTCTATAAAATTTAAATTATTATTAAATAATAGTTATCTTTATTACTTACAAAATATTAACCTCCAACTTTTATTTCAGATCTTTATGAAATCATAACTGCAAAAGGGAATAGAAGACTAAACTTATCTACATACAACTATCTACTCTCAGGATAATATACAAATAACTGGCTTTGGTTATTAATATTTTTTATTATAATTTATACAGCTTTTCCCAATGAGTTTGGATTTACTTTCTTACCAAATGTGCTTGACGGATAAAGAATTTTTTAAAAAAATGATTATTAATAGGAGTAAAATATGGGAGAACTGAATTCTAAATACCGGGGACTTTCCCAAGCAGAAGCAGAAGCAAAATTGAAAAAAGATGGTTATAATGAATTGCCCACCTCAAAACGGCGCAGTTTATTCAAAATAATTTGGGGTGTTTTAAGTGAACCTATGTTCATTCTTCTTGTTTCCTGTGCTGTATTGTATCTAATATTAGGAAATATGGAAGATGCTTTAGTTCTGGTTGGTTCAGTTATCCTGGTAATGGCAATTGATATCGTGCAAGAACATAAAACAGATAATGCTTTAGAAGCACTTAAAAATCTATCCAGCCCACGAGCTTTAGTCATAAGAGATGGAGAACAGAAACGAATTCCCGGAAGAGAAGTAGTAGTAGGAGATTTGATAATATTAGCTGAAGGAGATAGGGTCCCGGCTGATGCTTTTATAATAGAAAATGAGCAGCTAAATGTAGATGAATCATTATTAACGGGAGAATCAGTACCAGTTCGTAAAAGAGTGTGGGATGGTAAAGAAAGTGCACCTCAACCTGGCGGAGAAGATTTACCCTGTGTTTATTCAGGCACTTTAGTAGTAAGTGGCAGATGTATAGCTCAAGTTTATGCTACAGGTGCAAAAACAGAATTAGGTAAAATTGGTAAATCATTAGAAGGTTTGCAAGAGGAGAAGACCAAACTCAGCCGTGATACTACTAAACTGGTAAAGAATTTTGCTCTATTAGGGTTAATTATCTGTGCTATAGTGGTGATAGCTTTTTATTTCACTCGTAAAGATTTGATTCAAGCCTTTCTCAGTGGCATAACTTTAGCAATGTCCGTATTACCAGAAGAATTTCCCGTTATTCTCACCGTATTTCTAGCTTTAGGTGCCTTGCGTTTATCCAGAAAGAATGTGTTAGCCCGAAGAGCTCAAGCTATAGAAAATCTTGGTGCCACAACTGTTTTATGTACAGATAAAACTGGAACACTTACTTATAATAGAATGAGCTTGCAAAAAATTTGGGGGAAAGAGAGTCCTCATTCTATTTCTCTCAAAGATGTAGAAAAAGACAATAAAAGAGATAAAGATTTACTATTTTATAGTGTACTTGCCTGTATGAAGGACCCTTTTGATCCGATGGAACGAGCTATTCATAATGCACTAAACGATTTTGATCCCTCTCTCTATCGGAATTATGAGGAATTACAATTAGTGAAGGAATATCTACTTACTGATACTTGTAGAGCTATGACTAATGTATGGAAAGAAAGAGATTCCGATAGTTTTATAGTTGCTATGAAAGGTTCCCCTGAGACCGTGATGGATTTATGTAAATTGGATTTAATGTCCAGAGAAAGTGAGATGCAAAAAGTCTCTCAGATGGCAGAAGAAGGATTGCGTGTTTTAGGAGTAGGAATAGCCAGCATTAACCAATCTGATTTACCTGAAGAACAATCGGGATTTGATTTTCAGTATTTGGGACTTATTGGTCTGGCGGATCCTATCAGGGAAAATGTGCCTGCTGCAGTAAAGGAATGTTATAGAGCAGGTATCAGAATTATTATGATAACAGGTGATTATGTCGGCACAGCTAAAGCCATAGGAAGACAGATTGGCTTAAAAAATATAGAGAATGTGATAACTGGCTCAGAATTGGAAGCTATGGATGATGAGACATTAAAAGAAAAAGTAAAGAATGTAGCCATTTTTGCCCGTGTTGTGCCGGCACATAAACTAAGGATTGTTCAAGCGTTAAAAGCTAATAACGAAGTAGTCGCTATGACTGGCGATGGCGTTAATGATGCACCTGCTCTTAAGGCTGCAAATATAGGCATAGCTATGGGACAAAGAGGAACGGATGTAGCTCGTGAAGCCTCCGCTATTGTGATTACGGATGATGATTTTTCTTCTATCGTTAGTGGCGTAAGAATGGGAAGACGCATATACGATAACTTGCGTAAATCTTTCACTTATGTTTTTTCGCTGCATGTGCCTATTTCTGGAATGTCTATCATCCCGGCATTGTTTACTGAATTTCCGCTAATCTTTTATCCTGTTCATATAGCTTTGTTAGAATTAATAATTGATCCTGCCTGTTCTATAGTGTTTGAAATGGAAAAGGAAGAAGAAGATATAATGGATAGACCCCCTCGTGATCCCAATGCCCCTCTTTTTGGGAAAAAGATGGTTATTTTAGGTATGCTTCAGGGATTAGCGGTACTCGTTGTTTTGGCATTAATATATTTCTGGAATTTGAATAATGGTGTGATGCCAGCTAAAAACAGAGCAATGGTCTTCACCACGATGGTATTTTCCAACCTTATGCTCATCACCACCAATCGTTCCTGGGAAAAGAACCTGATCCAAATTTTAAAGACACCAAATCCCGCAATGTTATATCTTTTCCTGGGGGTTTTTGCAGTTGTAATTTTGGCTACTAATATTCCTGCTATTATTAATATCTTTCACATTTCTAAACTGAATTTTATTGAATTTGTTGTATGCCTGTTAGCAGGAAATATTAGTGTCCTCTGGTTTGAAATCTATAAAGCTATAAATGGCAAAAAAGTGCTCAGTTAAGTTGCGTTATATAATGTTTAGTAGCTTATGAAAGAAAGACATAGTAATAATATCTTTAGATAAACTCTTTATCTCAATCTCAAATTCTATATTAGTGAGCTTTATTCAGGGCAATGCTATATTTCCCAACTTTGATAAGGTTTTTAAACTTGCCAAAACGTTTAGTGCTATTGAATAAAGATGATGCATTAGCTTTATTATATTTACTATATATTTCCTGAGCTTTTTGCCAGGTGGCTTCATCTAAAGGAGCATTCGCAGCAGAAAAAAGTTCCTGTTCCCAGTTTTCAGAATTAAGATTAGAATCTCCAGAAGACCTTGCAATGGCTATAGCAAGAAGAGCTTCTATTTGTTCCTGGCTAAGATTATATCCCGCTTTAGTGCCAAGCATTTCATAGGCAAGATAAATGGTTTGACCAGGCAGGATGTAAATAACAGTATTATCTCTGGTTTGAGAGAAGAATTTGAGGTTCTTTGCCTGTGTCTTTTTATCACTCATTTTATTAAATACTTCCTGAAAATGAGCATTTGCAGCACTTGCTCCAAGCTTTTCATCAATAGCTTTCTCATCTAATTGAGTGAAGGCAGTCGGAGATTCCTCTTCTCCTTGCTCTGTCTTTTCTGGTATAGGAGGAATAGTTTCTTCTTCTTTAATTGTTTCCTCTTTTAAAGTATCTACAGGAGAAACTTTTGAGGACTCAGGTATCTTTTTCAAGGATTGAGTGTATAAAAATAGTGCGATAAGAAATACAACAATAGTTAGAATGAGAGCTAGCGAAGGATAAAAACGATTAGGACGAGAAGCGGAAACTTCTTCTTGAATTACCACGGGTTTGCTAATAAGAACTTCTACAATCTGAACGGTAATATCATCTAAGCCACCACGATGTAGGGAAAGATCAATGAGATTATGAGCTGCAATCTGCGGTTCTTCGGATAACTGCTGTAATATCTCTTCATCTTTAACATATTCAGTCAACCCATCGGAACAGAGCAAAAAGACATCTCCTTCTTGCAAGAAATGAGGTCCTGATATATCTGGTTTATAGCTTGGAGAACCTAAGGCACGAGTGATAATATTTCTAAGCGGATGAATAGCAGCTTCTTCCCTGGTAATTAAGCCTTGTTCAACCATTCTTTGAACTTCAGAATGGTCTTTAGTAAGTTGCAATAAAGCACCGCCACGACGAAGATAAATACGACTATCTCCAACATTAGCAAAATAATAAGAATTATCCTTAATCAGTAAAAGAACAAGAGTGGTACCCATTCCTGTCATTTCAGGATATAGTTTAGTATATTCAATTATCTTATATTGAGCATATTCCACACTCTGAGCAATGGTGGTGTTTTCTTCTCCTTCTATATAATGAGATTCAAAATAATCGTGAATGCTTTCTACCGTCATCCGAGAAGCTATTTCTCCACCTGCAGCTCCACCCATACCATCACAGAGTATGAAAAGGTCCCCATATTTGCCTTGAAAATGACCAGAATAATCTTCATTATCTGATTTAGCAGGATTTTTGCCCTGAACCGTTAAACTGGCAAATCGTAAACGAACCGAGTTATTAGCCATAATTAACACTCCTGTTCTTTAGACTACTATATTATTTGCGCGAGATAAAATACTTTATATCCTTAAAAAGCCAAAACCATAAGAATTTCTTCTTTTTTATTCAGGTGTATAGAAAGATGACAGTAAGTATACGACGATGACACTTCTAGTTCTTACTTTCTTTACATCTCACTGTATATTTTACTTAAGCTTATCAGGTACAATTAATTCCGCCTCCGTTGCGGTAAGTACTTCCTGAAGGGTATATCCTTCTGTAATTTCTTTGAGCAATAAGCCTTGAGGAGTTACCTCTATAACTGCCATTTCGGTAATGATAAGATTCACACAATGAGGAGCAGTTAAAGGAAGAGTACACTCTTTTAATATTTTTGGATTGCCATGCTTATCACAATGTTCCATAGCAACGATGACCTTTTTAGCTCCTGTCACCAGGTCCATTGCTCCACCCATACCAGGTATAAGCTTCCCAGGAATCATCCAGTTCGCAAGATTTCCTTTCTGATCTACTTGTAGACTACCAAGTACGGTAACATCAATATGCTTACCGCGAATTATGGCAAAACTGGTGGCAGAATCAAAGAAAGAAGCTCCAGGAACTGCAGTAATATAGCCACCACCGGCATTAATCATATCCTTATCTTCCTGTCCTTCTGCTGGAGCAGGACCAACTCCCATAATGCCATTTTCTGATTGAAAGACAACCTTTCTTCCTTCTGGAATATGATTAGCTGCTTCCGTGGGTAAACCGATGCCCAGATTGACATAGTCTCCATCTTTAAGTTCCAGTGCTACACGTTTCCCTATATGAGTACGTTTATCGTCAGTCATTTTTTCCCCTCTTTACTTAAAACTATATAATTGACAAATATACCAGGAGTTATCACCGTTTCAGGGTCTATATATTCATCTTCTAATATTTCATCTACTTCAGCTATAGTGATTCTCCCTGCCATAGCCATAATAGGATTGCCGTTACGAGCGGTTTTACGATAGATAAGGTTACCTGCTTTATCTGCTTTATGTGCTCTTATCAGGGCAAAATCGCTTGGTATAGCGGGCTCTAATAAATAATCCATTCCGTCAACCATAATAATTTGTTTTCCTTCAGCTACTATAGTTCCTAAACCAGTAGGAGTGAGAACGCCTCCAAGACCGGCACCAAAAGCACGAACCCTTTCCATTAAAGTGCCCTGCGGAATGAGTTCGGACTGAATTTCTCCAGAATTAACCTGATCCTGGATATTTTTGTTTGTGCCCATATGCGAGACCTGAACGCTTTTCACCAGATGAGCATCCACTAGCTTTCCAATACCCTTACCAATATAATCTGATGTGATAGCAATAATATGCAGGTTATCAATCCCTGCTTCAACTATGGCATCAAGGATGGTTTCTGGAGTTCCGACAGCTAAAAATCCACCTAATGCAATACGACTGTGAGGTTTAATCATTGCAGCAGCTTCTTCTGCACTAATCAATTGAAACATATTTTTCTCCTTTAATTATACAAATAATTAACTAAAAACTGCTTATAAATAACAGACTTTTATGTCAATAGATAGTCCTGAAAGTAATGCAAATCTTCTTGATTTATAATGGCTTCCAGATAGATACCATCTGCTTGATATTCTTCTTTTTTGATATCACCAATCTCGTGTAAAAGCGAAGTTAGAGAACCCTTATCATAAGGTAAAAATATCTGATAGAGTCTATTCTGAAAAAGTGTAGCTTCCACTTTTTGCAGAAGTTCTTCAATGTGGCTTTTATCCAAAGCAGAGATAAAGATTGCATCTTGATATCTTTTTTGAGCAAGATTTAAACGGAGAGAATCAACTAAGTCTATTTTATTTAAGACCAGCAACTGGGGAATGTTATCAGCACCAATTTCTTTAAGCACTGATTGTACTTGTTCAATATAATATTCATAGCGTTCATCGGAAAGGTCTACTATATGTAGCAAAAGGTTTGCATCCTGCACTTCCATTAAAGTAGCAGTGAAAGAAGCGACTAACTGATGAGGTAAACGCGAGATAAACCCAACCGTATCAGAGATAACGACAGGAAAAGAAGTGGACAGTTTCAATTGACGTGTAGTGGAATCCAGTGTGGCAAAAAGCTTATCTTCAACCAGAACTCCAGCTTCCGTCAAAGTATTAAATAGGGTTGATTTACCTGCATTAGTATAACCTACCAGACAGATTTTCTTGCTCTTTTCTCGTTGTTTCCGTTGAGTTTCTTTATTCTTGGATATTTCTGCAATAGCCTGTTTGATTTTGCGGATATTATCTTTAATAATTCTTTTATCAACTTCTATCTGTTTTTCACCCATTCCCCGGGATGCTGAACCACCACGAGAACGAACAGCTCCATGTTCCTGGTCATAATTTTCTGATTGTTTACGCAACCTGGGAAGCTGATATTGCAATTCTGCTAAACGAACCTGCAATTTTGCTTCTCTGGTATGAGCATGTTGATGGAAAATAGAAAGAATAACCTCTGTTCTATCCAGCACTTTAATTCCATAATCATTTTCAATGTTTCTTGCTTGAACTGGAGTCAATTCATCATTGACAATCAAGAAATCTGCATTATTTTGATGTATTTTCCGGCTTAATTCTTCCAGAAAACCCTTACCAAAATAAGTGCTACTCTCAGGATTTTCACGCTTTTGCGTATATTTACCCAGCACTGCAATACCTGCAGTTTCAGCCAGTTTTTCCAGTTCATTTAAGCTGGCATCAATTTCATAATCCTTTTCCCCACGGGTAGCGAGTGTAGCCAGAAAAGCGGTCTTTTCTTCTTCCTCACCCTTTCCCCAGGTGACTGGTTCATTATCAAATTCTTCTACCAGATAATCTTTTTCTTCATCCAGCATATTATTAACTCCTGAAATACATTAGAGCAAACCGTAATTTTATGTCAATAACGCTATTACTTATTTTGTAAGAAATCTTTTAGAGCTTTAATACTCCGTTCTGAAAGAGCTAATTTCTTTAGTTTTTTGTCTCTTAGAGGTTTATTTGGTGCAGGAAGTAAACCAAAATTGGCATTCACTGGTTGAAAGTTCCGGATAGAGGTATCAATTAAGTGACGCCAGATTTGACCGGTAATCGTTTCAGGAGGAAGTATAGCTAAATTTTCTGAAATAATCTTAGCTACTAAAAGACCAGAAGCAATACATTCCACATAACCTTCTACTCCGCTTAATTGTCCTGCAACAAAGATATGAGGAGCATTTTTAAGACTGAGCCGGGGAGATAGCACTTCTGGAGCATTAAGATAGCTGTTGCGATGCAGTGAACCATATCGTAAAAATTCTGCCTTTTCTAAGCCTGGAATGAGCCGGAATACTCTTCTTTGTTCCGGATAACGAAGCATAGTCTGACAACCGACTAAATTATAGGCGGTATGTTCCTTATTTTCAGGGCGCAATTGCAGGACAGCAAAAGGAGTTTTTCCATCTTTTTCCAGACCTATAGCTCTCATAACTCCAAATCTCAAGGTATCTTTTCCTCTTCTGGCAAGCTCTTCAATGGGTGTACAATTCTCATAAAACTTTAGCTTTTCATAGGTCATTTCATTTTCAAAGGAATGGGGTTGATGTATTTCACCCGTTAATAAGGCTTCCACAAAACGATAATATTCTTCTTCAGTAAAAGGACAATTCAAATAATCCGGCTCTCCTTTGTCATATCGGTCTTTAAAGTAAATTTTATCCATATTAAGACTATCTGCAGAGACAATAGGAGCAATGGCATCATAGAAATATAGATGAGCTGAACCAACCACAACTTGAAGAGCATTAATAAGATTATCAGAAGTTAAAGGTCCTGTTGCCAGAATACTTAGCTCTGCTGGAAGAGTGCTTATCTCTTCACGAATAAATTCTATATTAGGATGATGAATTATGGCATCGTTAACTTTTTGAGCAAAAAGATTACGGTCTACTGCCAGAGAATGTCCTGCAGATACAGCACAGTTTTCAGCTATGGGTAAAAGTTTTGAACTGAGCAGACGAAGCTCTTCTTTAAGCAATCCTGCAGGAGTGTCTAATAGAGTAGATTTTAATGAATTACTGCAAATCAGTTCTGCAGGATATCCGGTTTGATGAGCAGGAGTCATTTTCTTAGGTCTCATCTCATAAAGCTGGACTTTCCAGCCCTTATCAGCCAGGTATAAAGCAGCTTCACTTCCCGCTAAACCTGCACCAATTATTTTAATCTCAGGCATACAGTTTTAATTATTTAGTTCTTTTAACTTTTAAAAATATTATTGCTCCAACCAAAGCAGCAGCAACATCGTGAATTATAAATATTATGAGAGTGGTGCTTACAATATTTTCGGACATATACCCGATATCCGAAAGAAGAGGTATAGCCAATTTTTCTTTCACACCTAAGCCCGCAAAAGTGATGGGAATACTATAGGCAAGATGGCTTAGAGACATTCTATTCATAATTTCCCAGAAACTAACAGGCTGCACTTGTTCCAATAAAAGCCAGTATTGTACATAATTTAGAAGAGTAATAACAATCTGTGCCATCACCATTGCTGGAGCTAACTTCAGGTATCCTGGTTGTAACTTTTTCAAACGACGGTCTACAGAAAGTAAAAAATACATCCAGAACGGCATAGTGTTAAATATCAAAAAAAGAATCCAGCTGAGCCAGGAAGGAAGACCTATATCTACGAATACCAGAGCCATACTGGCAAAAAATAATAAAGCCCAGGTCACAAAGATTCGCTCCAGGATAAATGAATAGAGCGAATTAATCTTATTATCATTATGGATAAAGGCTATTTTCCCAATAATTCCAAAACTACCCGGGATGGCAAAGCGAAGTGCCTGTCCAATCATATAGGAATTGAAAATCTCATATTTTGCAGGATGATAATTGGGATTAATCATTAAAGCCCATTTCCAGGTTAAATATTGTCCCCAGTGCCTCAGCACGGTAATTCCCAGAAGAATAAGTATGACCCAGATTGGTTGAGAGACAAATTCCCTCATCACTTCATTTAAATTCAATTTACTGAATATACTCCACATTATCAGTATAGTAATACCCAGTTTCAGAATAAAAGAAAGGATGCCCCGTAAGTTACTGTTCTTCTTTTCTAATTGCATCTTATATAGATATTAACTTATTAGTGTATTTCAAAGCTTCTTCAATTAAATTGGTGGGAACTGGAGGAATATTTCCATCTTTCATCATTTTCTGACAGGTTTCCCGAGTATGTAATATATCTGTTCTGGCTTGCTGGTATAAATCTTCATAATTATTAGCTTTCCTGGCAACACCCTCTTTTATTGCCTGGCTGGCAACTTCTGCTGCCTCATAAGGAAATACATCTACTTCATCCATTTGCGGAATAATATTATCTGGTGATATTCCTCTTTGTTCTGCAAAATTAGCAAGTGCATAAGCAGCTTTAATAGCCATTGCATCTGTAATGTGTCGAGAACGTACCAGTAGGGCTCCTTTTAAGATGCCAGGAAAACCTAAAGAATTATTTATCTGGTTTGGGAAATCTCCTCTACCAGTAGCAACAATAAAAGCACCTGCAGATTTTGCCGCATAAGGATAAATTTCAGGAACAGGATTAGCACAGGCAAAAACGATAGGTTTTTCTGCCATTAATTTAATCCATTCTGGCTTTATAATATCCGGTCCCGGAGTGGAAAGGGAAATTAATACATCGGCTTTTATCATTGCCTCTTCCATAGTATTATAATGATGTGGATTGGTCTTCTGCGCATAATCCCATTGCCTGAATTTATCAGGATTATTGGCTAAATCCATTCTTGCGGAATGAAGGGCACCCTTACTATCAAACATAACCAGATTTGTCGGGTCCAATCCTTCTTGCAATAAAAAACGAGCAATAGTAGTATTGGCAGCACCTGCTCCATAAAGAACTACTTTTATATCAGACATCTTCTTATCTACAAGTTTTAATGCATTAATTAAACCTGCAAGAGTCACACAGGCAGTTCCTTGCGCATCGTCATGCCACACGGGAATGTTACAACAAGAATGTAATTCATCCAGAACATAGTAACAATTTGGTTGGGAAATATCCTCCAGATTAACTGCTCCAATGCTTGGTTCTAACATCTTAACAAAATCAATCAGTTTTCCTGGAACAGGATTATTCTGCGCATCACGGTCATTAACACAGAGAGCAATGGCATCTAAACCTCCCAGATATTTCATCAACATTGCCTTCCCTTCCATAACGCCTAAACCACCGTAGATTCCGCAATCTCCATCACCTAAAACCCTGGTGCTATCAGTGACAATTGCTACTAAATTGCCACGATTGCTCAATTCAAAGGATTCTTCAGGACAGTCACGGATAGTGGTAGAAATAGATGAAACCCCAGGAGTATACCATACATTGAACCAATTAAAATTCCAGATTCCAGCTTTGGGTAAGGTCTGCATCTTTCCATGATAATAACGATGAACCAGTTCAGCTAGTTTTTTAAGAAAAATAGTCTGAGCTGAGGCTCTTTTTTCCACGGTAAAATTGCAATTAAAATATTCTTCCAGATTAGAAAGGTCTGTTTTCAATTCTTCCATACAAGTATCCAAAAAATTTAATAAATTCCTTTTCAGCAAGATAGTAAATATTGTCAATCAGATTGACTATTCTTAATTCCTAATTAACAGATAAAAAAGAAATTATAGAAGAAATAAGTAAGGTAAAAAATGGTATATTTTTACCCAATGTCAGATATATGAAAGCTATAAATATTGTCATAATATATTCTATTCTGTTATTAACTTTAAAAAAATCACCTACTTAATCTTTTATTTTCCAACAAGATGTCTGCTCACTCTTGGCTCTCCCTTAACTCTTTCCTATTTCTACCTTGACTGGAAAGCTAAGTGAGAGACAGGAGAGAGATAGGATAAAATAATTCTAACTATTTTATTCTCAGAAGGTATGCTTGTTAAAATGATTGAATACCATCTACCAGATTGCAATATTATTAACTCAGAAAAAATATATCTGTAAGATTATGAACCCGACAAACTAAAAAAGCCCTGCCGAAACAGGGCTATAAAATTTAGTTTTGGATTTACTCTTCCAATTCCAGCTGAATTTTGCCTTCAAGAGAATCAATCATAAATTGAGCAGATTCATTCAGGTCTCCTTGAGGATATTTTTTTAAGAAATCCTTAAACAACTGGAGAGCACGTTCCTTATCTTTAAGTTCTTCAGCGATGACAAAGGCTTTCATAAAAGAGGCACGATAATCATCCGAACCATTGGGAAAATGCTGTATGATCTGGTCATAAATGGCAATAGCATCGTTAAAATTGCGACTTTTTGCAGCGTCATCTGCCATCTTGAAAAGTTCATCCGCATTGACTTGAAGAGTAATCCGCTCCGGATGAAGAACCATATGAAACTCTTCGTACAGTTGCTGGGTCACTTTTTCTTGTTGAGCCATCTGTCTCTCTCTTCTAAGAATATTATAAATACTGGGTTCAACTTCCGTAAAGGATTTCACTTGAGGTGGAGTTTCAGATAGAATTTCAAAGAAGACAATGTCTCCTCGAGCAGTTTTAAAGACAGGACTAATATATCCTACAGGATTATTCCAGACCATATCACAAAAATCTTTATCCGGTCCTATACCAGTAATAATACCATTATTATATATATGATCTAAAATAGATAATTTGGGTTTGGTGGACTTTGTTTCAATTAAGTTATTAATCCTTGTAGTATCATTAAAAGCAATGTAAAGAGTATATTTTTTACGAGCAGATTCAGCAGCTTCTTCATCATTAAACCAGAGAACTCTGATGGTTCTATAAGCAGGATTAGTAAAGTCCTGAATATGGGCGTCGTAATAGTTTCGGGTATCTTCGCTGTCTATTTTTACAGAATCCACGACAAGCATCTTATAAGCTTTTTGGAGCATATAATAGCGTTTCATCTGCTGATAATCTTCATTATCTTTTAGATACTCTTCATAATTCTGGTTTTTAGCTTCAAGATACAGCAGGTTACGAATAAGTTCCTGTTCCAGAAATTGTTTTGCTCCCCCACCTTTGGTGAAAAATAATTGTTCTTGAGGAGAAACTTTTGAAAAGCTATCCAGTAAAGACTTAACCGTAATAGTCAATTCAGGTATAGATGCATTAACCAGGACTTGTTCTTCTATATCTTTATTTTTTGCTGGATTTCTCAAATCAATCTGATTAACGAGAGTGGAATCAACAACCACCGCATATTTAGTTTTTAACTCTGTCATAAGATTATTCAGCAAGCGAGTTTCTACTACAGGTTTAACTCTCTGTTCCAGTTCAGAATAGACTTCCTCATAGGTTTTTTGATAACCGGGTTGATGGTCTATAACACGGAAAACATACCATCCTGTGGTAGTTTTATAGGGACCGAGGATAGCCGTTGTATCTGGTTGGGCTTTAGCAATGAGGTCTTCCAGTTCATAGTCACTACCGATTCCTGGGATATTGCCATTTAAACGGATATTTTTAACCACTCCTTTCAAGCTCTTTATATAGTTATTTATATTATAAAGATTGGAAACCTCTTCAAAACTTTTCCCAGAACGGAGTTCCTTAATTGCTTGAAGAGCAGTTTCTTCATCTGGTAATTGAATAAGATTGACAGTGATATTAGGATTAACATAGAAAAATTTTTTATTTTCTTCATAATAGCTTCGTTTATCTTCTTCCGTGACCACTGCCAAATCGGTTATATTTCTCTTATAAAATTCCTGGATAAGATACTGTTTTTTTGCCTCTTCTATATTAGAGAGGACCTCAGGATCTTCATTCAATTTTAGTTGCATAGCTTTTGCGGCAAAAACCTCTTCCATAGCAATAGCATCTAACACCTGTTTTTGCCCTTCCACAGTTTTGTATCTTCCCTGGACATTAGGTGGAAGTTTTGAAATTCTTTTCTCCAGGTCAGCCCGGGTTATAACACCTCCATCAAATTCAGCTAATACATCAGTTTCATTTACTCTGTTTTGTTTAGAAACCTCTATGGGGGCTAATTCATCAGCATAAAAGGTAGTAATAGTTACGAGAGATATAAGGGTTATGATAAACCAATTTTTTAGATGCATTATTTTCTCCTCAATTGAGTATTAATATATGAAAAGTCAAAAAAAGTATAGACAAAAAAGCGTCAAGATATTTATAAGATTCTATAGGGTTATAAATAAAATTTGAGATTTGGCACGTATCGTGCAAATATAAAAAATATAAGAAAAATCCGAGAGGAGGAAATTACAATGCTTAATAAACTTCAAGGACAAAAGGGGTTTACCCTGATTGAAGTATTAGTGGTGGTCATTATTGTCGCCATCCTTGCCGCTTTAGCGGTTCCCATATACTTGAGATATGTGGAAAAGTCTCGTTCCACTGAGGCTCAGACGGCAATAGCTGCTATTCGTAAAACTTATGATGTATACCGTCAGACCACGGGAAGCACTCAGGACTACACTATTGAAAAGGCAATGAAAGATGCCAATTTAGGCGAAAGTACGATTAAAAACTGGAAATTTGAAGTGGTAGGCAATCCACCGAAGAAATTCATTGCTACTTCCACTGAAGAATTCCCTGGAGGTCCCGATAAGCAAGTCTGGTATGATGTCCAAGAAGCTAAGTTCCATGGTTACGGTGTTGATGAGTTTACGAACCCTGAGACGGAGGCAATGGAAACTGAAACTGCTCAATAAAAAGGGGAGGCAGCAAGTTGACTATCTATGAATTGTTGCAATTCACTGCGGAAGCGGGTGCGTCTGACCTGCACATAGCTGCAGGAGCGCACCCTATGGTTCGCGTGAATGGTAAAATGAAACGTCTTAATCTACCCATACTATCTCCAGAAGAAGTAGAAGCTCTGGTTTTTGGTGTTATGACTGAAGTTCAGCAAGAGATGTTCAAAGAACAATTGGAAATTGACTTTTCTACCAAACTTAGCAATGATGTCCGTTTCAGAGTAAATGCTTTCCATCAAATTAATGGCATTTCCTGCGCCTTCCGAGTCATTCCTAATGAGATTAAAAGTTATGAGGAGCTTCATTTACCGGACATCCTTAAGAGACTTACTCAGAAGGAAAAGGGATTCGTTTTAGTAACAGGTCCAACTGGTAGTGGTAAATCAACTACTCTGGCTACTATGATTGATTCCATTAACGAATCTCGTTATTGTCATATCATCACTATTGAAGACCCTATAGAATTTGTTCATCAAAGTAAGAACAGCCTTATAAATCAAAGAGAGCTTGGACATGATACCTGGAGTTTTACTGCTGCTTTAAGAAGTGCATTGCGTGAAGATCCTGATGTTATATTAGTAGGAGAAATGCGTGATTTGGAGACGGTGTCATTAGCATTGACAGCTGCAGAAACTGGACATCTGGTTTTTGCCACTCTGCATACTGGAAGTTGTACTAAATCCATTGACCGTATTATAGATATGTTTCCTAAAGAACAACAGCAACAGGTAAGATCTATGCTTTCAGAGTCCCTGGAAGCAGTTATATCACAGACTCTTTTACCTACTAAAGACGGCACAGGTCGTGTTCCAGCAGTTGAAATTATGATTGCCAATACCGCTGTCCGAAATCTAATCCGTGAAGAGAAGACATATCAGATTCCCTCAGTAATCCAGGCTAGCACGAAAGAAGGAATGCAGACCCGGGATCAGTCTCTATATAATCTGGTGATGAATAATTTGATAGAAAGAACCGTGGCAGAACAATTTGCCGATAATCCTAAACAATTTGCTACAGGAGCAGGATTTGTGTGATGAATAGCAGAAATTCTGCTCATTCCTTTTCTGCTACAAAACTATTACAAGAACAAAAGGGAATGACCTTACTGGAGCTTTTAGCCGTAATGGTCATTATTGTCATTATGGTTCTGGCTATCTATATAGGGATAGTATACGCAGAAAAGCAATTATTAATCAATTATAGAGATAGAGTAGCAACACTTTTAGTTACCGGTGAACTGGAAATGGAATACTACCGGCATGTTCATAGTAAACCTTTTGAATTGCAAGTTAATAGGGAATATATCATTGATGATAGAGATCCGGAACATATTGTAGTTGGATATATGACCATAGAACAAAAATCAGCACAGGAAAGTTCAAACGAACAGTTATTGAATTATATTTATCTGGAAGCAACTCTACGCTGGATAGACCCAGATACAAAGAAAGAAAGGTTTATTAGAATGAGGGAAGATTACTTTATTTAGTTAATATGAAAAAACATAAATCATCTATATTGGCACAGCAAAGTGGATTCACCTTAATAGAATTAATCGTGGTGATGACAATTTCGGTATTGTTATTATTAATTTCTGGTTTAGGTATTGGAACTTTCTTCCGAACTTATAAAGAATTAACTGCCTGGACTAAATTACAACAAGATGCCTTAAATTGCTTAAATATTATTAAAAATGGTGTTCCGGTAGGTATGGGAACCGATGTTGAATATATTGGTGTGGTTAATGCGGTAACAATGGAATTAACTAATACTACAACGAATGTTGCCACCGGATTGAAGGTAACGCCTCCATCAGCTTTGGATATTTATAAATTTGATAATGCTCATTTTTATTTATATAATGGTGCTGTGCGTTGCACTTATGTACATCACGGTGTTCAAGCGGCATCTCCTCTTTATGTGTTCCCCAAAGAGGAAGATCTGGACGATATCATAATAGATAAGTTTCTTTTTACTAAGGTTAATCCAGAACAGAATGTTTATGTAGTGCAAGTAGAATTGGATGCAAGGATAAAAACAGGTGCTGATAGATATCGTATGGTTAAGTTCAAAACTAAGATGGCTAAAAAATGATAGGAAACAATCCTCTATTAAGGAGGTTTTATGTTTAATATGTTCAAACATCCCAGTGGAAATATTGCTATTGCCTTACTATTAAGTGTTATAGCAATTATGTCCGGTTTTAGTCTATCCAGTATGGCTATGAACGATGTAGTGGCTTTCCAATACGATTTTGAGAATTTTCAAAGTGTTCTTTTCCTTCGTAGTGAAGCTTATAGAGGGCAAAAAATAGCACAAAAACTGGGAACTATATTAATCCCGGTTCGTACTTCAGAGCGAAGCATTGGATTAACCAATTCCGCTTTGAAAAAAACTTTCAAAATTCAATCTTTACTTAGTAAGGGACGTTTACTTACTTCTCAAGAAGTTGTTATGGGCGATCAGAAACAGCAAACGATAGTGGAATCACTGGTTAAATCCAAAACTGGCGTTGGACAAGTTGCAGCTATGAATTCTAATTTTTCTATGATTCGTAAATATGGAATTTATACATTAGAGACCGAGACTTTTGCTAAATTTATGTATTTTACTGATACGGATGAATCACCTAATGGAACTAATGTCTATTTTCACGGTCCTGATATGTTATATGGTCGTGTTCATAGCAATTCTGATATCTGGATTAAGCAAACTTATGGTGGTAATAATGGTGGCTGGCCTATTTTTTATGGCTGGGTTTCCACCGCAGGTGAAATTCAATCCCATTCAGGTAGTTATTCTGAAAGTCAGGTCTTTCCTGGAGGTCTCTCAGAAGGATATGATTATGTTGTTTTCCCGGAAAGTGCTGCACTTATTAGACGAAATGGACAACAAGTTGGACCCGATAATTATAGTTCCGATGTAATAATTTATGTGGAAGTGGATGGTGCATCTTTTACTTATTACAAAGGAGATATTCAGCCTCCTAGTTTAGAAGAATCTGATGTGTATAATCCATATCCACCTCAAACTCCAACTGAACCTTTATTTACAAATACTTATCAAGTGAGAGATACTATCTGGACTTTTGGTGCACATGGTACTTCTAATAATAGATCTAATTGGGTAAACAATCGTCTCTGGATTAAGGGAAATTTTGCTACTTATCAGACCTGGGGATGTGCTGATACAATGTTCCTGGTAGATGATATTTTGCTTGAAAATACTCCCATAGGTTCGGACCCTGCTAATAATACTACTGATGTTGTCGGCTTAGTTTCTGAGAAATCCATTGTTATTAAATACGGTTATAGAAGCCCGGTAGATACCTTACGTCACCACGATACCTGCGGAGCAGACACTGGTTATGGTGGAATCTGGATTTATGCAGCAATGGCTGCGTTAGGAGATGGGCATGGCAATACCCATCAGGATGGAGTATTTACCTTTGAATATCAACATCCTCATCCCTCAGTTCCTGATTATAGATACAATAATGTACTCTATACTAAAATAGACCTCCATCGTTACCATTTCCCCCAGAGTAATGCATATAAATGGGCAACCTGTAATGGTCCACGCAATCTGAGAATTGATTATCCCTGGTATAATCCTCTGTGGCCCGAAAGGACACCATATCTGGAACGAGGATTTATTAATATTTACGGTTCAGTTTCTCAACGAAGAAGAGGATTCGTCCATCGCAGCTATTATGATGAAGAATGGCCTTCCAATAATGAATGGAATCAGCCAATAGATTTTTGTGGACCATCTAGTCAACCAGCAGCAGTGGAACACAATGACCCTGTATTCAATTTTCTATTGACCAATGTTAACTATCCTGGCACTTCCGGTTCTGGTACAGGTTACGAAAAGAATTATCACTATGATAATAGATTTTATCATACTTCACCCATAGATTTCCCTCAAGTTAATCGTAAAGATGAAACCCCCTTTGCTGCTGTTAACTGGATAATAAAACGTCCTCCAGAACGCCTTTAAATATAATGATAAAAATATAGAGGAATAATGAAGAAAACAAAAGCAATCAAATTCAAAGAATCTGTGGGAATTGATATTGGTAGTCACAGTGTGAAAGTAGTGCATTTAAAAAGATTGCATGAAGGATTCAAACTTTTAAACTACGAAATCAGACCCACTATCCCCATTGATATAGAATATGTTCCCAGTGACCTGCGTCCCGACCGTTTTGCTCCTGTAATAGTAGAAATACTGAAAACGCTCCATATCAATCCTAAAAAGATTCAACACCTGGTCACTTCTGTTGGTGGAGATAATACCAGCATTAAACAGATAAAAACCATTTTCCTCCCTGATGATGAATTGGAATCAGCTTTATTCTTTGAAGCCAAGAAACACATTCCTATCAGTGGAACCGATATGGTGCTGGATTATCAAGTAATAAATGTAGAAGAAAAAACTAACAATATGAATATCCTGTTGGCTGCTACTTCAAAAGAATTACTTAACGAGCATACTAATATTTTGACCACAGCAGGATTAGCACCCAATATTGTTGATGTAGATTCTTTGGCTGTAGCAAATAGTTTTATCTTAAATGCATTTGTAGAAGAAGGAGTTTACATTCTATTAAATTTGGGAGCTCATCGCACCAATATGGTTATATGGGGACCTGAAGCCAAGTTCTTTGCCCGAGACATTCCCTATGGTGGCTATAATTTCACCCGTGATATTATGCGCAAACGCCAGATGGAATGGGCAGAAGCAGAAAACTATAAGATGGAATGGGGTCTACTGGACGATCCCAGTAGAGCAGGGACTCAAACTATTAGTATGCTGGACATTTCTGAAAAAGCGACTGAAGATGCCATTGTAGAAGAGTTAAGACGTTCATTGCGCTTCTATGTCAAAGAAGCAGGTAATAGCGATTTTCGTAAGGTCTACCTTATGGGTGGCACTGCTAAGTTAAAGGGATTGCCAGAATATATCCAAGAAAAGGTTAATATCCCTACGGATGTTTTCCACCCATTTATTAATGTGGAGATGCCGGAAAAATTCGCAGATAAAAAAGATCCCCAACTTGCCTTAGCTATAGGCTTGGCTATGCGTTTAGAATAGGATGTAATAATGGAAAATATCTTTTATTTTAAAATTAATCTAAACAAATATGGTGAATTAAAACTACAAGTAGAGAAAGAAAACAAGACTTTCCGCAATGCTGTTATTGTTTATTGTATTTGCGCAGTGCTTTTATTTGTTGGTCTTTTTTATATTAATAAAGATATGAAAAAGAAAGTAGAAAATCGCCGTAAATTCTATAATCAAATCAGCTCTCAGCTTGCTGCAGTAGAGTCAAGTGGTGAATATCTTTCTGCAAAGGATTTGGAAAGGCTGGCAAAAACTTTTAATAACCGTATTTTCTGGACTAAAAAATTAGAAGCCTTAAGTCGTGAAATTGATAAACAATTAGCCATTAGAAAATTTACTTATAGTAATGGTGTGCTTACTCTTAATGGTATTATTGAAGTTAATAAAAACATTCAAGAAGGCGATGTTATTTTCAATTTTATTCAACGATTAAAGAATAATCCGGAAATTAGTAATGATTTCCCCGAGATCAAGGCAGGACCTCAAATGCGACAAATTTCTAAGGATACTGAAATTCTGGAATTTGTTATTGAATGTTATAGCCGGGAAGCAGCTCCATTACAACCACAGAAGGTGCAATTATGAAAGAAAAATATCTGCTCTTCATCGTTGGTATGATCCTGGTAACCATCCTCTTTTTCTGGATAGCCAACACTAATCTTAAGAAAAATGTTACTGAAATAGAACGATATGATACAAGGATTAAAACCTCACTGGAAAAACTGAATAGTGCAATGTTGATGGATGCTCAACTAAGTCAATTTAAAGAGATTCTGGATAATAGTTTAACTACCAGCGACCGTTTTTCTATAGATGAACTGAATGATTTTCAGAGAGAGATTGAAAGGTTAAGAGATAATAACAGGATGAAATTAATCAGGATATCGGACACTAATAAATACAACGAACCCGGTCTATTAGAACACACTTATACCCTTGAGTTGGAGGGAACATTCCAGCAAATGGGGAAATTTATCTCTGATCTTGAGGCTCAGAATTATATCATTAAAATCCAGTATCTTGATGTAAGTCCTACCCAGGTATCAGGAAAAACTGACCCGAATGCTCCGAGTACTTATAAAATAACTATGGAACTTTCTATTTACAAGGTTAAGAAGGAGGCTTAAAGTGCAGTTTAGATATCTGAAAGACTTAGCTATGGCATTGATTGCCATATCGCTCATTGCTTGCGCTATTAGGCTCATCTCCTTGAATGAAGCAAATCGTAAGATTCCTCCTCAGTCTAAATATACGCATGAATCCGTTTCTGATACTCTCAGAGCTCAAATTATGAGCATTGAATCTTCTATCTTAGATAGAAAAAATTTCGTGTTCTCAGTAACTCATGACCCACTTCGCCAGGGTAATATCATTAAAGATAGATTTGATATGCAAAAAGAATTTGAAAATGCAGTACGGAATATGTTTCGCCCAACCGGCACTTATATTGACGAAGAAACAGGTAAAAGATTGGTCACAATTGAATATCAAGATAGAATCTATACTGCTGGTGTTGGTGATGTAGTAGAGGGAAGGAAAATTATGTGGATAACGGAACAAAATATTGGTATTTATTATGGCGGTCCTCAAACTATTCCTATCCAACCTCGTCCTCCTATACCTGATTTTTCTGCAGAAGAAACCAAACAAAAATCCATAGAACAAAATTACTAACTATGAAAAAATATAACCAAGTTGGAGTTAATATGATACACCATCTCACATCTAAACACTTTATACTTTGCGCTATTATGGTTATACTACTGTGCCCCTTGATCACGCTGGAAGCACAATCAAGTAACCTACGCAAACCGGTAACTCTAAATTGTATGGATGAGCCTATCTCTTCAGTTCTGAACACTCTTTCAAAATTGAGTGGCACCAATATCGTGCTTGCAACCGATCAAACAGATCTTACGGAGAAAGAGCAAAAAAGAGTTACTCTAAATATCAGAGAAGTACCCATTGAAACAGCTGTATCTCTGGTAGCTAAATCAGCAGGTTTATCGTATAAAATTTATGGCGATAATACCTTTTTGGTTGGAACCCTACAGAATATTTCTGAGTCTGCTGGCGAACAAAGTCACATCATATATCTGAATTATCTGGATGCAGAAAAAGTTAGTAAAGCCTTAGAAAATACTGATATATCTGTAGTTCCCGTAGAAGGTCAAAATGCTATAATGGTATATACCAATACCGATACCTTTGAAGGCATCAAAGAATTGGTTAAAAATATGGATATACCACAAAAACAAATTGAAATTAGAGTTCGCTTAATTGAGATTAATCTTACGGACTCTAAAAAATATGGTATTGATTGGAGCAGACTAAATCATCTAACTACGATCATTGCTGAAGACCCGGTAAATTCCGTGGGTACGGGTCTACCCTACAATTATTCTGATGTTGAAGGATATCTGCCTCATGGTAATCCTACAGATTTTGAACAATTACCGGATCA
>MWCN01000036.1 GCA_002070045.1 Candidatus Cloacimonetes bacterium ADurb.Bin211 | reverse complement strand
TTAGTTCATAAATTACGTCCGCATAAGGGTCAAATAGCCAGTGCCTCCAACATCAGTAACTTGATGAATAATAGTCCATTACGGGAATCGCACTTAAATTGTGAAAATGTGCAAGATCCCTATAGCTTGAGATGCACACCTCAAGTTCATGGAGCAGTGCGTGATGCTATAGATTATGTAAGAGGAGTGCTGGAAGTGGAAATAAATTCAGCGACGGATAATCCTCTCATTTTTCCTGATGAGGGGAAGGTTATTTCTGGTGGAAACTTTCATGGTGAACCTCTGGCAATTTGTTTAGATACCTTAGCTATGGCAATATCAGAGCTGGCATCTATATCGGAAAGAAGAATAGAACAGATGTTGAATCCAGCGTTAAATAGGGGTTTACCGCCTTTTCTAGCAAATAATCCTGGTATTAATTCTGGCTATATGATTGTACAACTTACTGCTGCATCTCTGGTTTCGGAAGATAGAGTGCTGTCTCATCCTGCTTGTGTAGATAATATTCCAACTTCGGCTAACCAAGAAGATTTTGTGAGTATGGGTTCTATCTCAGCAAATAAAGTAATTCAGGTAGTGGAAAATGTGCGAACAGTTCTGGCAATAGAATTGATGGTTGCAGCTCAAGCATTAGACCAGCGGAATATTCCTTCTTCTTCTGTGCTGGAAAAAGTTAAATCCAGCTTTCGTCAAATTGTTCCCACTCTTCAAGAAGACCGTATAGCCTATCCAGATTTAAATTCAGCGGTAAATTTTTTAAAAAAACCAACCCTTCTGGAACTGGTGCAAGCAGAGGGAATAAATTTATATTGACAAATAGTAGATTCAGCCATAATCAGATAATATGAAAAGATTTTTCCCTTTACTGATTCTTTTAGTGATACTAAGCGGGTGTATGGAGACCAACACTCTTTATAATGCTCGTAAATATTATAAATCAGCTCAATCAAGACCTCTTAATGCTAATGGTAGACCAACCAACCAGGCAGTAGAAGAATACACTAAAGCTATCAAGAAATGTGGCATTATTCTCAGTCGTCCCAATCCTGGGAAAGAAGCTGATGATGCTCTTTTTATTATGGCTTGTGCTCTTTATTATAAAGGAAATAGTGCTTTTCAAGCAAAAGACCAATTTGAAGCTTTGATAACGAACTTTCCTGACAGTCCCTTCTGGGGAGAAGCACATATTTATCTGGCAAAGGTATATCGTGAGATAAATCAGAAAGAAGAGGCTACTAAAATACTGGAAGAATTTATCCTTGATCCCAGTCAGAAAAAATTACATCCTCGTGCTCTATTGACTTTGGCAGAGTTTGAAATTGAAGACAAAAATTATATCAAAGCACAATATTGGCTTGAAAAACTAATAACTGAGTATCCTAAATCTAAAGAATATCGTGAAGCTTTTTTCACTTTTGGTAAAAACTATTTTATCCAAAAAGACTATACTAAATCATTAGAACAATTTGAAAAAATAACCAGAGACCGCCGT
Organism: Candidatus Cloacimonetes bacterium ADurb.Bin211; assembly: GCA_002070045.1. Classification (GTDB taxonomy): domain Bacteria; phylum Cloacimonadota; class Cloacimonadia; order Cloacimonadales; family Cloacimonadaceae; genus Syntrophosphaera. The sequence continues at coordinate 40,443 of MWCN01000036.1, read as the reverse complement.
ATTCCACAATCACTTAAACTGGAAGCTCGGTATTATATAGCTTTAAATCAGTTCTATCTTGGCAATTATGATGCCAGCTGGAAGACTTTACAGAAGCTACTTAAAGATGAAAATCGTCCTGATAAAATTGCTCAAGCAAGAGCTCTGAAAGCTCGTTTATTAATAGCTCGTGGCGATGCTGAAGAGGGCATTGCTGAGGTAGCAGATATCACAAAATCCTATCCTCGTACTCAAAGTTCAGCTGAAGCAAATTACTATCTGGGCGAATATTATTTTTACCAGGCTGGTGATTTGACGCAAGCTGTTACCGCTTACAACAAAGTGCGAACTGAATATCCTAATTCCGAGTTTGCAGATATTGCACAGAAGAAAGCCAGTGCTATTGATTTTCTGAAAAATAAAGATAAACTTGACCCGGAACAAAAACTGCAGGAAGTGATAGATTATTATATGACTGCAGCAGAATATTATCTGAATCAATTTGCTCTTCCTGATTCTGCCATATTAATGTATCAAAAGCTCATTGATTCCAGAAATATAATAACTACCAGAAAGGATTCCCTTTTAAATGTCATTTCTTATCAACAAAGTGCCATAGATTCCCTTTCGGCATTGATAGAAACTTTACCTGCTATCTCTGAGGAGGATAGCTTATCTTTTTCTCAAACAGAAATTATTGCTCAGGACTCTCTTATGACTCCAGATAGTTTGACTATAGCAGAAAATACGAATCATTTTACAGACTCGGATAGTTTAAAGATTGAAGAAGAGATAGTTAATCCTGCAGAACAAAGGAAAAAACTGGAACAATCTTTGGCGGCTCTGCAAGCTGAACTGATAGTTAATCAGGAAAGAATAGCTGCTTTAGATGAGATAATAAATAGGTATGAACGCGAGATTATTCCACTGGCGCTATTTTCTCAAGCCTGTGTTTACCAGAAAATCCCTGATGGTAATGAAAAGATACAAGTTCTTTATAATAGGATGTGCGAAGAATATCCCAATAATAAATATACCAGAGCTCTGGAAAATATGCTTGCGGGGAAACCTATTCGGTTAATAGACCCTAGGGAAGAGGAGCAATATTTATTACTGGATAAAGCTTTTGGATATGCGGATACCTATCCAGATTCTATGCTGGTCATATTGAATGAACTAGTGAATTCTGACTACCCCGAGATTAAACTTAAAGCTAATTTCCGTTTAGGGTGGTACTATACCTTTGAAGCAAGTGATACTACTGCGGCAAAACCATATCTGGCAAAGGTTCTGGAATATGGAGCAGATAGCGATTATATCACCGTTATATCTAAGTTCTTTGATGGAAAGCAGTTCCAGCTTAATAGATTTGACCAGTTACTTCTATCCTTTGCCGAATCGGATAGTCTAAAGGAAAATCTACTCCAGGAAACAGAAATTAAGGACTCAACTAAAGTTTTAGAAGAAGAGTCCAATCTTCCTATTTCAGAAAAAAAGGAGGAACAGGAAACTATAAATATGAGTGGTACTCCGGAAAATTACTTCTTTCCTCAACCTGAATCTCCAGGGGAGCAGGGCAAGGAAAACCAATTTTTCATTCCGCATAAGAAGCCTTAGTGGAAAAAAGGCTATCAGTTTTAAGTGAACAGCATCTTGGTTTTCGTTTATTAATAATAGTTTTATCTCTGATAGGTGCAATCACTGCTTCCTGGCAAAAGATATTATTATTAATTGGGATTTTTTTAATCTTTATGCTTCTGGATGGTTCTCTTTATAAACAGGTATTAAAGGGTCTAAGAGTAACTCTTCCTTTTTTTACAGCTTATTGGATTTTTGGGACCATCTTTAAAGTTCAATTTCCCCTTATGGCACTCTTTACTTTAAAAGTTATATTCTTTATCATTGCAGGTGTTTATGCACTGGGGAATCTTTCCCTGGAGAAAGTGCTGGATGATACTCGCTTTATACGTAAATTTCATTGGGGAAGATGGCTGGTACATTTTGGATTAGCTACCTCTTTTTATATTCATGCTTACACTTCCTATTTTACTAATCATAAACCAGAAGGGAAGAACACAATCGGAGAAGTGATTGATAATATGTTTGAAGCAGGGTCCAGTGTCCTGCAGAAATCCCAGGAAATTGAAGATAAGCTCAATTTATCCATAGATTCAATTCCGCCGCATTCATCTTCTTTTGTTTCCAATCTGATAGCTATTCTACTTTCAGGTATTATGATTTTAATTATGATTTGGTAGTGGATTATGTCCAGATTTTTAGTGAGAGTAATGTATGATGGAACAAACTTGAGAGGATGGCAGACTCAAACAACTGGGAGAAGTGTGCAAGGTGAATTGATTGCTGCTTTAAAGGATTTAGGGATAGCTCATCCAAATCTAACTGGTTCGGGTCGTACTGATGCCGGTGTTCATTCTCTAGCTAATTATGCACATTTTGATTATAATGGTAAGATGACTACTCAACAGTTAGTGATGGCAATGAATAGTAAGCTGGATTCAGATATTATGATTACAGGAATCTGGCAGGTGCCAGATTCTTTTAATGCTCGTTATTCTGCTATTTCCCGAACTTATATATATCTTTTAGCAAGAAAAAGAACTCCCTTGAACCGATTGTATACTGGTTATATTTCAGGGAAAGAAATTGCCATTGAAGATTTACGGGCTATGTCTGAAGTCCTGAAGGGAAGTCATAACTTTACTTCACTGAGTAAAAATAATCCTGCCATTCCCAATCATATCTGTAATATCTCCTCTTTCATAATTGAAGAGATAAAGGGGAAAATCTTTTTTCAGATTACAGCAGACCGTTTTCTCCATCATATGGTTCGTAGAATTGTAGGCACAATGGTTAATTTATCGCAAAGAAGTTTGGGAGTAGAAACTTTGAAGCAAATACTGGAAGAGCAGAATGCACGGCAAAAACTCGTTTTTACTGCTCCCCCTCAGGGTCTATATCTTTATAATGTTCAATATCCTGACCTTAAACTTGAAGATTATCCTTATAACAATTTTTTAACTGATTGAGGAGTTTTTATGCAATATAGTATACCTCGTGGCACTTATGATATTTTACCAGAAGACAGTCCTAAATGGCACAGGGTGATAGCGGAATTTCGTAAGCTGGTAGAAGCTTATGGTTATGCCGAAATTGTTACTCCCATCTTTGAACAGGCAGCTCTTTTTGAAAGAAGTTCTGGTGAAAGTTCGGATGTAGTAAAGAAAGAAATGTATCGTTTTACTGATCGTAAGGGAAGAGAATTTGCTCTTCGTCCCGAAGGGACAGCTCCTGTAGCACGTAGCTACATTGAAAATCGGATGGATATTGGTTCTTCTTACACCAAACTTTATTATCTTGGGCCTATGTTTCGTTATGATCGCCCTCAAGCTGGAAGATATCGTCAGTTTTACCAGTATGGAGTGGAATTTATTGGCAGCAATAATCCCTATTATGATGCAGAAATTATTGCCATATTATGGAATTATCTAACCGGTCTGGGTTTGAAAAAACTTCATCTGGAATTAAATAGTGTGGGATGCTCCGTCTGTGCTAAAGAATATGATAAAGCTCTTAGAGATTATTTTCAGCCCTATCTAAATCAGCTTTGTCCCGATTGTCAGGAACGCTTTGAACGAAAACCTCGTAGGATTCTTGATTGTAAAGTGAAAGAATGTGGGGACATTGCAAAAAAAGCACCCATCCAGTTAGATTATCTGGATGAACCCTGTAGGGAACATTTTTCTGAAGTGCAGCACTATCTAGACCTGATGAAAATTCCATTTATCATCAATCCACGCATCGTTAGAGGATTGGATTATTACACTAATACAGCTTTTGAGGTAATTTATGAAGGAATCGGAGCTCAGAATGCTTTAGCTGGTGGAGGAAGATACAATGGCTTATTGAATCAGATAGGAGGGAAAAACATTCCGGCAGTTGGCTTTGCTGGAGGATTTGAACGATTGTTTTTATCGCTAAATGAAGAAAAAATAACTTTGCCAGGTCCTCCATTTCCTGAAGTTTTTATTATAACTATTGGTAGAGAAGCACAGGAACTAATTATCCCCTATCTTAATATAATAAGAGTAAAGGGAATCTATGCTGAGTATGAACCTGATCGTGCTTCACTTAAAGCTCAATTGAAAGCGGCGAATAATAGTAAAGCATATTATGCTTTACTCATTGGAGAAGAAGAGATTAAGCAGAAAAGTGCTCTACTCAAAAATCTGGAATCTGGCGAACAAAAACTTTACTCTCTGGAACCAATCTCAGATTTAATTAAAACCATTCAAAACAAAGAGTTATAAAAAGAAATAATAAGGCAGATTTCTACTTTTACAATTTAACCAAAATCTGCCTTTTTATCTTTTATAGATATTTATAGATTTTACTTTCTATCAGTTGCTGAATTTCCTTCATCCTTTCTTCAGTTACTGCTTCAAAACGTGTTACCAGAACTGGAGTAGTATTAGAAGCACGAACTAATCCCCAGCCATCAGGAAAATTGACTCGTGCACCATCTATATCAAGGACATCATAACCTTCAGCTTTTAATTCATCACAGACTTTTGCTACCACTTCAAATTTCCTGTCATCCGGACAATCAATATGCAATTCAGGGGTGTTGTACATCTTAGGTTGGTCTGCCAGAAAAGTGCTAACTGGTTTCTCAGTTTTGGATACTACTTCAATAAATCGGCAGCTTACATAGATAGCATCATCATAACCGAGATATCTATCTGCGAGAAAAATATGACCACTCATTTCACCAGCAAATTCCACTCCCAGTTCTTTCATCTTCATTTTGATATTGGCATGTCCCGTTTTATACATAATAGGAACACCACCATATTTTATAATATCGTCATATAGGTTTTTTGAGCATTTGACATCTACGATGATAGATTTTCCAGGATTGCTCTTGAGGTAATCTCTTGCAAGGATATTAAGAATCTGGTCGCCAAATAGTAATTTACCTTTTTCATCTACTACCCCAATTCTATCAGCGTCACCATCCAGACCTATGCCCAGTTCGTAACCTTCTGAGACTACATTTTTAGAAAGGTCTTGCATATTTTTTTCAATGGTTGGATCAGGATGATGATTAGGGAAAGAACCATCAGGTTCGCAATACATTTTAATTACCTGACAGCCTAAGCGTTCCAGAATTTCCGGAAGATATAATCCTCCCACTCCATTTCCTGCATCAATTACTACTTTAACCGGTCGTTCCAGTTTTATCCCTGAGACTATATAATCTTTATAATCATCGTTAACAGAGGTGTTTTTAGTATAAGTGCCCGTTCCAGAGGCAAATTTACCTTTCTGAATGATATGTAATACCTCCTGAAGTTCATCTGCATAGACTGAATCCAATCCCAGATTTAATTTACATCCGTTGTAGTGTGGAGGATTGTGACTGGCAGTAATCATTGCTCCACCATCTGTCTTCAATTTCCAGATGGAGAAATAAAGTACGGGGGTTGCCACCATACCTAAATCAATAACTGTGCAGCCTGTTTCCAGAGCTCCTCTGGTAAAGGCTTCTTTGAGAACAGGAGTAGTTAAACGGGCATCTCCTCCTAAAACTAAAGAAGATAGGCCTTTCTCACGGAGATAGGTGCCAAAACCTTTCCCAATTAGGTAAAAAGATTCTTCATCAATTTCTTCTCCAACTATTCCACGAATGTCATACTGGCGGAAAACTTCTGGTTTTATCATTACAAACCTCCTTTTGATAATGCAATTATATCTTTAATAATAGGCAAGATTGTCTCTATTGCTTTCGCTCGGTGAGAGATAGAATTCTTTTCAGTATCAGTCATTTCCGCATAAGTCTTAGGGGAAGAAATAGGCATAAAGATAGAATCATAACCGAAACCATTAGTCCCTCTTTCTTCTGTAGTTATAAAACCTTCCAGGATTCCTTCTTTATAGCTGATAATGCCATCAGGAGCAGAAAGGGCAACACAGGTGCGGAATTCTGCATAACGATTAGTTATACCAGTCATCAACTCCAATACTTTCATCCTGTTATCTTTATAAGAACAGTGTTCACCAGCAAATCGAGCAGAATATACTCCTGGTTTACCATCTAATGCTTGAATAAATAAGCCAGTATCATCCGCCAAACTTAATAAACCAGTCTGAAGTGAAGCTTCAAATGCCTTCTTCATAGCATTAGCGCAAATAGTATCCTGATCTTCCTTAGTAGGAACAATATCAGGGAAATCATTAAGAGTTAAAAGTCGTACATTCATTGCACTTAATAAAGCTTTTAACTCTTTAGCTTTGTTTTGATTATGCGAAGCAAGAAGAAGAGTAAACATAATCACCTATAGTTTCAATAAGTTCTTTATTTTCTGAAGGATATTCCGGTCTAAGAAATTTTCTGCTTCTGCAGTAATCCTCTGCATCCAGTGTAAAACTTCACCTTCTCCACTCCAGTTATCTTCCAGAACCTGCTGGTCTATTTCATTGAGTATCATATTTAAACCCAATACGATAAGCACTAAATCATCAATAGAACCTATAATAGGGATAAAGTCTGGAATCAAGTCTAAAGGCATCATTACATAGGCAATGATACCTGCTAATTTAAATTTTATATGCGCAGGAACTCTTTTATCTACAGCTATACGACAGACCAGAATGAAGAAATCAGGAAGCAAAAATAGATATTCTGCTAATTTATTACCCGCAGTTCCTGTCTTTTCCTTAGTCCATTCTTTGGCTTTTTGCCGTAAATTTTCATAAAATTGCAGTTTTTTAGCATCAATCTTACCTTGATTTTCTGCATAACTCTGTTCTTCATTATTAGGTTTCTTATTGTTATCCATTGAGTCCTCTCTTTAATGTTTCTCTTATAAGCTATTATAATCTAAAACATTAATTTAGTCAATCTCTTTTAACTATTCAGCGTATAATGTGCTAAATAAATAGCAAGTTCAATCATAATAAAACGGGAGAATTATTAATTACTTTAAGGATTAAAATTTCTCATATATAAATTATAGCAGAACAACATATTTTCCATCTCATTGAAAATGAAAATGTTAGCTCCATACAATCTCTTACTTGACTCTCTCTTATCAATTTACATACGAAAGAGACAGGAGAGAGATAAGAGAGAATTATGAACTTAGGGAGAAAAATTTTTTAAGTTGAAAATAGTAAAATAAAAAACACCGGAGTTTTTAAGCTCCGGTGTTCAATAGTTCGTTTATTTTCTAATGGCAGCCATAGCTGCAGCGACTCTGGCAATTGGAACCCGATAAGGGGAACAGCTAACATAATCCATTCCAACTCTATGGCAAAATTCCACGGAGCTGGGTTCGCCACCATGTTCACCGCAGATACCAACTTTCAGATTAGGACGGGTTTTTCTTCCGCGTTCTGTTCCTATCTGAACTAATTGACCAACGCCTTCCTGGTCTAAAATCTGGAAGGGGTCATTCTTAAGTATATTTTTTTCCAGATAGATAGGTAAGAACACACCGACATCATCACGAGAATATCCAAAAGTCATCTGGGTTAAGTCATTAGTCCCAAAACTAAAGAATTCAGCCCTTTCGGCAATCTTATCTGCCACCAGTGTAGCCCGGGGAACTTCAATCATTGTTCCCACGAGAAATTCTACTCGGTCACCTTTTTCTTCAAAGATTTTTTCTGCTGTATTGCGGATAATATCTTCCTGCATTTTGAACTCAGTTTCTATTCCCACCAGGGGAACCATTATTTCGGGGATAACCTTTATGCCCTTAGCCTTAACATTCAGTGCTGCTTCTATGATAGCACGAGTTTGCATTTCAGTGATTTCTGGATAAGTATTTCCAACCCGACAACCCCTATGACCAAGCATAGGATTGAGTTCATGTAGAGCATTAACTCTTTCTTTCACTTTTTCCAGAGTAATTCCCAGTGCGTTAGCAATCTCTTTTTGTTGGTTTTCTTCTTGGGGAAGGAATTCATGCAAAGGGGGATCTAATAAACGGATGGTAACTGGAAATCCATCCATAGCGGTAAAGATACCCTCAAAATCGGAGCGTTGCATAGGTAAAAGCTTATCCAGGGCTTTTCTACGTCCTTCTTCATTATCAGCTAAAATCATTTCTCGCATAGCATTAATGCGGACCCCAGTAAAAAACATATGCTCAGTTCTGCATAATCCTATACCACGAGCACCAAATTTACGAGCTACAGTCGCATCTTGAGGTGTATCAGCATTAGTGCGGACATACATACGAGTGTATTTATCAGCCAGCTGCATAAGTTCAGCAAAATCGCCACTAAGTTCTGGTGCTACTGTTTCAATTTTACCTTCAAAGACCTGACCGGTGCTTCCATTAAGTGAAATCCAATCACCTTCGTGATAAGTTTTCCCTCTGGTAGTCATAGTACGATTTTTATAATCAATTACGATAGAGCCAGCACCAGTGACACAGCATTTTCCCATACCCCTTGCAACGACGGCAGCATGAGAAGTCATTCCTCCGCGGGCAGTAAGAATTCCCTGAGCTACAGCCATACCACGTAGGTCTTCAGGAGAGGTTTCTAATCGGCACAAAATGACCTTTTTACCTTGAGCTGCCCAGGCTTCAGCATCTTCTGCAAAAAAGACAATCTGACCTGTTGCTGCTCCAGGAGAAGCAGGTAAACCTTTAGCTATTTCTTTTGCTTTTGCCAGTCCTTCTTGAGAGAAAACAGGATGTAAAAGCTCATCCAGTTTATTTGGTTCCATTCTTAGCAGGGCAGTTTTTTCATCAATCAAGCCTTCTCGCACCATATCCATTGCTATCTTAACCATAGCAAATCCGGTACGTTTTCCCGTGCGAGTTTGAAGCAGCCACAATCTTCCTTCCTGGATAGTGAATTCAAGATCCTGCATATCCTTAGCATGCTCTTCCAGTTTTTTCTGAATTTCAAATAGTTGTTTATATACTTCAGGCATTGCTTCTTCCAGAGAAGGATATTTTGCCACTCTTTCTTCTTCAGATATACCAGCTAAAGCAGCCAACGCTGAGAACCAATTTTCGTAATCTGTAAAGGAGTGCGGATACCTGCAACGACATCCTCTCCTTGAGCATTGATAAGATATTCTCCGTTGAAAAGATGCTCGCCCGTTGCAGCATCACGAGTGAAAGCCACTCCAGTTGCACTGTTATTTCCCATATTACCAAAGACCATTGCCTGGACATTTACTGCAGTTCCCCAATCATCTGGAATGTTATGTAATTTACGATAGAAAATAGCACGAGGATTATTCCAGCTATCAAAAACCGCAAATATAGCTCCCCAGAGTTGTTCCCAGGGGTCATCCGGGAAATTTTTTCCCGTGCGCTCTTTTATGGCTTTCTTGAAAAGATAGACCAGTTCTTTAAGGTCGCTTGCGGTTAGCTCTAAATCACTGGTGACCCCCCTTTCCTTTTTTAAGGAATCCATTATGACTTCAAAGGGGTCCAGGTCCTCTTTATTTTCAGGCTTTAAACCCATTACCACATCACCATACATCTGGACAAAACGGCGGTAACTATCCCAGGCAAAACGTTCATTTTGCGTCTTTTTGATTAATCCCTGGATGGAATTATCATTCAAACCGAGATTTAAGATAGTATCCATCATACCAGGCATTGAGGCTCGTGCACCACTCCGTACCGAAACCAGAAGGGGATTTTCATTGGAACCAAATTGCATCTGCATAATATTTTCTATATGTTTCATCGCTGATTTTACATCATCTTCCAGAAGCTCTTTTATCTTAGCTGTTCCATATTTCGTATAAGCAATACAAGCTTCTGTAGTGATTGTAAAACCAGGAGGTACAGGAATGCCAATAAGGTCCATTTCTGCCAGATTAGCACCTTTTCCACCAAGCAAATCTTTCATCTCTGCATTACCTTCGGCTTTGCCATTGCCGAATAGGTAAACATATTTAGTTGCAGACATTTATCCTCCATAATACATTATTTTCTTGTTATTATTACTATCTTTTAGAATGGCTTATTTTGTCAATTCTTAAACCTCTTCTGCCTAAGTATAATTAGAGATAAAAGAAATAACTCTCCATCTTCTTAGCAGTTAAATAATGAATCTGCTAATATCAACTTAGAACCTTTGCCGGTCTAAGATAATTAGTTAAGTTAAAATTATTTAATATAAATCCTGATTAGGAGAATCTTCCTCGGTAGATTTTTCAGATTCTTCAGTTGAAGGTCCTGAAGATTGGTCTATATTTTCTATAATAATTTCTTCATATGATACTTCACCTTTTATCTGTTGATAGAAGATAGTAGAAGCCATAGTCATATAAGAATATAAAAACAAGAAGCCAATCCCGAAAGTTAAGATAGATAATAAACACCATCCAATGAATGATAACATTAGCATAAAGTATTGAGTTTTGTGTCCATACATCATTTTCTTACTTAGTCTTAAAGCTTCAGCAGGTTTAAGATAAGGTTTTTCCGCCAGGATAAAAAAGGTCATAGAATAACTTATAGCTGCTATAATACCCGGAACAATTAACAAAATAGACCAGAGTAAGATATAGAGGGTCATAAGAAGATAGGTTCCTAATGCTCTTCCAAAATCTTTAAAACCGCTAAACATCTCTTCAATTTTAAAATCTTCTTCTCGCCAAATCTTCAAAAATATGTTATAGATACCAAGAGTGAAAGGTCCAGCAATGATAAGAGTTAGAATAAATGACCATTGGGAAAAGGAAGAACTGACGATATAAATTGCATATAAAATGAGCCAGACTAAAGCAAGTTTTCCCCATTTACCTACCAGTAATCTTCTGGCTTCCATGCGAATAGCTTTATTATCCATTATATCTCCTCACCAAAAGTATGATATTTAAAGATATAATAGATGGCATAAAATTAAAAAGCAAAAATAAAATGAAAATCCGCTAAGATTATAAGGAAAAAAAATATGAGGAGATCAGGTTTTAAGAGCTATCCCGCTTGTTTGATCAATTTATCTGTCAGAGGATAATAATTAAGAACTTCACCAACCGTATAAAGTGAGCCACAGCAAATCAAAATATTATCTTTGCTCAGCTCATTGATTGCTTTTATAAAAGCTTCCTGAACCGTTGGTGCAGTTTCAAATGGTACTTTATATTTACTAACTTCAGCACTTTGCATTTCCACGCTGGCTGCTCTATCTGATTCGTTTTTAGCAATATAGATTTTTTCAGCATTAGCACAAATCATAGCCAGCATTTCTTTGTAGTTTTTATCCGCTAAGATAGAGACCAGGAAACGGAACCTACGATCAGGGAATAGCATATGCAAAGAATTAAGCAAGGCTTGAACTCCTTGCACATTGTGAGCACCGTCAGTTATAATAACGGGAGAAGTATCTAAAACCTGCATTCTACCTTGCCAATGGATGTTTTGGAGTGCTGAATGTATCTTAGTAGATGAAATAGGGAATCCTCGTTTTTCTGAATAAAGAATAAAGGCAGTGAGAGCCTGAGCTACATTAGTTGCTTGATGTTCTCCGATAAGGTTAGCATTAAGATTTTGGAAAGTATAGGGTCCAAAGCTATAATTAAAATGGATGCCATTTAGGTCCATATTATTAAGCTGATAGAAATAATCTTTTTGAGGTAGATAGACCGGAGCATTTAATTGTTTAGCTTTCTCTAAAATAATATTCAATGGGCTTTCGGCAATTTCACCTAAAACGAGAGGCACTTTTTCCTTTATGATACCAGCTTTTTCCGTGGCAATTTGTTCCAGAGTTCCACCTAAAGTTTTAATATGGTCTAAACCGATAGTAGTAATTGCCGCAATATCAGGTGTAAATAGGTTGGTAGCGTCCAATCTTCCGCCCAATCCAACTTCCATAATAGCAGTATTCAAATTTGCTTCTTTAAAAGCCTGAAAAGCGATGGCAGTAGTGATTTCAAAAAAAGAGGCTTCAAACTTTTCAAAGAGGTCCTCATAGCGTAGATAAATATTCAGAATTGTTTCAAAGGGGAGTTCTTTTCCATTTATACGGAAGCGTTCTGTGTAATTAATAAGATGTGGAGAAGTATTTAAACCGACCGTTAAGTTATGAGCCAGAGCAAGTGCTTCCAGAGTTGCACACACACTTCCTTTGCCATTTGTTCCAGCTATATGCAGACCTCTTAAGCTATTCTGTGGATTACCCATAGCTTCAAGTAAGTTTTGCATCCGGGTCAGTTCAAGCTTTACATTGCCTGAGTATTTTTTAAAGATGTGATTGAGAAATTCTTGATACAACATTGGGAGATATAAAATCCTAAGCTAACAAATTACCCTTCTCCCATAGATATTAGAGAGAAGGGTTTTAAAAGTTTAAGAGAATAAATTTCTGTTTCTAATCAGGGAGTAGTTTCTTCTTCTGTTTCTGAAGTAGTTTGAGTACCAGGAATAGGAGAAGATTCGCCAGTAAGTTCACTTCTTAATGCGATATATTCAGGGTCGTTTACACACTCGTTAAATTCTGTATGTTTAGTATTTTTCCAGTAATTCATATAACGCATAAGAGATTCATATTTGAGTTTACCATTAGATTTAGTATAGGTGTTAATCTTGTCTATATCGTTTGCCATAACATTTTGCAATTTGGTTATACTCACATTATCGTAGAAGGATTTTTCTAAAATATGTTTGGGAAAACGAGCTAGATTAGGGCAAATGATAATGATGCCGTTATAGTGTCTGGTAACTCCCTCAAAATCTTCGGTCACATGTTTGCCAAAGACGATGTATTCCACATTATTTCCCTGACATTCGGGGCAATATTTTTCTTCATTAAGGTAGAAATATTTACTTCCTGGCTTTTTGGTAGTTCTAAGGATATTTAGGTCACCCTGAAAGTCCTGATTTTTATCCAGCATATAATCGTTGGTGGCAACCCAGATATTTTTCATATTGGTAGTACATTCATCTGTATTTTTTTGTGGATCAAGATTAAAGCTTCCTGGAAGAGCCAGAATAAATACCAGAGCTACGGCTAAAATAGCACTTACAATCCAGAAAACTGCATTTCCTTTCTCTTGTTTCAACATTTCAAACTCCTGAAAAGTTTAAAGTTAAAGTTATCTTTTTTTTTTATTGATTATCGTCAAGCCTTTTTTGCTGGAGGAATTATCTTATTGATATAATCATAGGTTTCTCGGACATCTTTAAATTTATAACGATAATCCGTTTGAGGTTCTATAGGAATGCCTTTTATCCTTTGAGCAACATTATATTCGCCCCAGTTATATGCAGCCAGTACCAGTGTCCAGTTTCCCTGAAAAGTTTCCTGTAAATAGAGTATATACCTGGCAGATAGTTTTAAATTATACAGTGGAAAATAGAGCTTACCCGATTTATGTTTGGGGTGAATATATTGGGCCGTAGATTCTTTTATTTGACCCAAACCCTTAGCTTTAGCAGGAGATAGGGCAAAATTGTAGAATTTACTCTCAGTATAGATTAATTGATAGAAAATTTTAGGGTCTATTTTGTAATATATAGCAACTCCGAGCGTCATTAATCTCAGAGTTATGGGATTATAAAGTAGAATAAAAAAAGACAAAAGCAGGATAAAGAAGTTTAAGCAATATTTCTTTATCCTGCTATTTGATTTTTTAAGTGACATTTATTGAATCAGATAAGATTCTTTTTAAAAGCATCTAATATAATGATGTGGGATATTTCTTCGTTGATTATCTTATGTAAGACATCTATTGCCTTAGGATGGGAGATATTATTACTAATAGCTTGGAAATAGAGTAAGGTGTCTTTCTCAAAACTGATAGCATAGTCTATTATCTCAGCTAAATTTTTTGCTTCAATGACACGACGAATAGCAGAATCTTCACTGTTGAAAATTCTTCCTTCCACAATAGTTTTTAGATATAATGCCACCAATTCCCAATCCTGAGATAATTCTAAGCTCTTCAGTTCGCTATCATCTCTCAGGTTTAAGAATTTCTTTTCATGTTCCAATTCCTGATCTCTAAGCCAGGTTATTAACTCTGTTGCTGGTTTTACTTCTGATAGCTCAGGTAAACCTGGATACAATTCTTTATCTCTAAACCATTTTCTTGTTATTAACTCACGACTTTTGTCATCCAGGTCTTTTCGTTTAGTAGCTTCATTATAGAAAGCATAACCACTCCGTTCAATTTGGACAGCCATCTCAATAATTTCGTTGATAGAATATACTGGCATTTTTCCTCCTTATAATATCTTAATAATCAGAATAATACAAAATCTTCATTCGTCAAGTATTAAATATCATCTATCTGATATATCCATTGCTGAAGGACCCATAATCTCTCCTATAATATCCATTGTATCTATATGAGAGGGCTGATTTTTCTGAACAGTATCCTTCTGGATAGTTTGAGTTTTTGTAATGGAGTCCATCAAAGCTTTTTGTCTTTCCCGGATAGGGTCTTTTTGAGGAATAGGTTCTTCCTGCTGGGTTAATTTCTCTACTGAGGTTGTATCGGAAGAGTTACTTTTAAAAAGATCAGGCATTTGCAACCAGCCAGAAGTATAAGCGTGCCAGAGTATAGTACCCAACACAATAACTATTAAAATTATACCTATAATCCAGAAAAGATTGGGAGAGAGTAAAATCTTTTTACCGTTTTCCTTATTTTCAGGTTCTATTTTTTTGATGTTATTAGGCATTAAGAGGTTAAATTTCTGCATTACTTCATCTAAATCAGCTTCCAGATAGCGTGCATAATTATAGACCATAGCTCGGGCAAAACCCAGATAACCAAGTTCTGAAAAGCGGTTTTCTTCCATAAGTTGGATCTGTTCTTCTCTCAAATGCAGGTCTTCGTAAATTTGGTCAAAAGAGATATTCTTTTCTTCTCTCAGCTCTTTTAGGTAGGCACCTAAATCTTCCATTTATAAACTCCATTGAATACTTTATTCACATTTCCTTCTAACAGGAAATCTCCAGTATCCATTTTTCGTATAAGAACTTGTCCACCAGGCATATTAACTTTAACCTCATTAGATAAGATACCGTGAATTATGCCGGTAAAAACACTAGCTACTGCTCCTGTTCCGCAAGCTTGAGTGAGTCCAACTCCCTTTTCCCAGACTTTCATTTCTATCTCTGTAGTAGAAAAGGGGTGGACAAATTCTACATTTACTGGTCCTGGGAAAGCAGGATGTCTTTCCAGAATAGGACCTAAACGCTGTTCCTCTCCATTTAAAACATCCTGATAGGAGACAAAATGCAGGTTGCCTATCTCTATTAAATTACCATTTATCCCTTCTACCATAACATTATCTTTTATTAAGGTAGGTTGCCCCAGAATTACTTGAATACCATCGGTTTTGATATATGCCATCTTAATGCCATTATCAGTCTCAATCTTTAATTCCTTTTTACCTGTATATCCAGAAAGAAGAGAGGCACAACAACGAAGAGCAGAACCGCACATTTCAGCACGACTACCATCTTTATTGTAGATAATCATTTTTCCATCAGCAACCTCAGAGGCTAAAAGTATCACCAATCCATCAGCACCAATACCGGTGTGATTTTTGCAAATATCTACCGCAAGAAGATTTGACGGTAGATTGGTGTTTAAAGCAGGGATTAATTCCAGGATAACAAAGTCATTGCCCTGAGCTTCCATTTTACAGAAAGGTATTAACATAAAAGGTCTTCCATCATTTGATTAAAACTATACATTCCTTTATGAATAGAAATCCATTGAGCAGCTCTTAAGGCACCAGTTGCAAAACAAGCTCTGGAACGAACATGGTGAGAAAGTTCTATACTGTCATTTTCCGAATCAAAAATAATGTTGTGCCATCCCGGCTCTGAACCGCCTCTAAGACTGGCGAAATGCAGTTCATTCTTATTAATGCGTCTATTCAAGCGGTCATATACCGCAGTTTCTTTAGTGCTGCTTTGAGAAATAATAGTTTCAGCAAGCTGAATAGCAGTTCCAGAAGGGCTATCTGCTTTATGATTATGATGCATTTCCCACCCACAGACATCGTATATGGGAAATTTATCACAAAGAGATGTTGCATAGCGCACAATCCGATTGAAGATATTCATTCCAATAGAAAAATTTGCTCCATAGACTAAACCAATATTGTATTTTTCAACTATTTCTCGCACTTCGTCCTCATATTTATTCCAACCTGTCGTTCCTATTACCATATGTTTTCCTGCAGTAGCAACTTTTTTGATATTATCCAGAACTGATTGAGGTTGAGTGAAATCAATACAAACTTCACCGAGTAGTTCATCTCTGATTTCTTTTTCGCAACCTTCTTGAAGGGGATCAATGATAGCTTTAATCTTGCATCCGTATTCTTCAGCTAAATTAGCAATCATCTTTCCCATCTTACCATAACCAATTAAAGTGATATTTAACATAATATTTTCCTATAATTCAGCATAACGACGGATTAACGCTTTTAGGAATTCTTTTCCCTTTTGCAGCTGTTCAATTTCAATTTCTTCGTTTAGTGTGTGCACTTTATTCATTCCAGTGCCTAAGATAATCATAGGTAATCCACTGGCATTGATAATATTAGCATCACTACCGCCCCCACTAATTGTAACCTTAGGAGTCAATCCTGTAATCTGCATTGCATCTATAGCTATTTGAACTACCAGTTCACTTTCTGGTATATGAAATGCTTCATATTCCAGATTTACTTTCCAATCAAAGGAAGCACCTCCAAAGTCATATTGAAAATGTTGTACTGCTTGTTCTACGCTATGACGCATATCAGAAGTAACCTGTTCCAGTTTAGAGCTATTATGGCTTCGTGCTTCACCTTTAACTTCAACTTTATTGGGGACAATATTTGTGGCAATACCACCATTGATGAGACCTATATTACTGGTAGTTTCGTGGTCAATTCGTCCAAGAGGCATAGTTGAAATGGCTTCTGCTGCAACCCGGATGGCATTAATTCCTTTTTCTGGTTCCACTCCTGCGTGAGATTCTTTTCCCCAAAAAGTTATTTGGATAGAATTTTGAGCGGGAGCTCCAATGACCAATTCTTCCACTTGATGAGAATCCAAAGCGTAACCAAAGGCAGAAATTAATCGAGATTTATTAAAATGTTTAGCACCCAATAAACCTACTTCTTCGGAAACGGTAATTAAAATTTCAATAGGAGGATGTCTTTCTCCACTTTCAATTATATCTTTAATAGCAGTAATGAGTTCCGCAATTCCGGATTTGTCATCTGAGCCAAGTATAGTAGTTCCATCAGAATAGATAATGCCATCTTTTATTACAGGTTTAATACCCTTTCCAGGTTTGACAGTATCGGAATGAGCGCAAAATAAGATAGGTTTTTTATCAATAGTACCCGGAATTTGAGCGTAGAGATTGCCAGCGTTACCACCTGTCAAAATATAGGCATCATCTTCATCAACTATTGCTCCTAAGGCTTTTAAATCCTCTTTAAGATGATCTATTATAGCTCTTTCATCTCCCGATTCACTGTCAATCGAGATAAGTTCCAGGAAATAATTAACTACATCATCTTGCATTTCTTCTCCTTATTCTGCTTCTTTTATAATACATATATTTACCATTCGTTTTTTTGTCAAAGCTTTTAGTGGAAGATTTACAATAAGATAGAATCAGAAAAATATGGCTGCTCAACTTTTAGTTATCCATTTTTTGGATGTTTTTGTCCTAGGTATCCAAAAATGAGGTATGGTCAGACTTTTCCAGAATTAATTTTTTTAAATGTGATTTTGTAGTGAAAAACAGATAAAAAAGATAATGTTCTTAATGATTAAGAATCTAGCATAACAATTACAGCTTCAGATATTTCTTGACATTAGCATAGATAGGAAGGAAATTGTAAGTTATGAATAAATCCATACTCTATACCTGTGAATTGAAACACCATCGTCAAGTGGCAGCTCCGCTATGTTCGGTTTGTCCTCGTGTGGCAAAATGTCGTTCTTTCCGAAACTGGTTTGACATATATCGGGATGAGTATCTGGATTTTGTAATTAATATTTGTAATAAATTCCCGGAAAAATATACCCTGGAGGTAATCCTAATGGCTGAAAAGCAAACCTTTGTCCAGATAGTTGATGTATCAACGGGCAGGATTGAGAAGATTGTGAACTTGAAGGAAATTGAAGCTTTAACCCCGGAAGAGAAATTGGAACTTGCCCGTAATAAGAATCTCTTTATCGTTACACATCGCATTGTACCAATTGTGCGAGTTGAAATGAAGAAAACTGTCATTGAAGAGCCTATGCAATTTGGTGGCAAAACTGAAGAAAAGCAGCAAGAAGGATTGGAGTCTGTATCGGAGCCCATTTCTGCCGCTAAAACCAGGAAGAAAAAATAGACCATAATATAATAGTTGAAAAAAATCCTTTTCAGAAAAGCAATATTCTAAATAGTGGCTTAATTATGAGAAATATAGTTAATTTTTAGAGCTACTAGATGCTCCAGAACCTTTAAAAACTAAAAAGGAGAGCTTATGTTTAAGCTTGCAGATGAACATTTAGAAGTGGCACAGGAGATTGCTCAAAAACATCGTCGCAAAAAAAATTGTGACCATTGCTATGGTCGTGGATGGATTGGCATAAATGAGCAAAATCTGTTAGTGCTCTGTCCTCATTGTGTGGACCGCGATGCTGCTCTGGAAGAATGGAAAACCTATGTTTCTGAACATGAAGATTTAAAAGAGCATTTTAGCGAATTATTTGAAGAAAAACCCGTGGAAGAGGAAGAACCTGAATCTACTATTCCTGTTGTGCATACCAAGAAACCTGCTCAATCTCAGGTTAAGAAAACCTTTGTTCCAGGGCAGAAAAAGTTTGGACGGACTAAAAAGATTGGTTAAAAAGGCTTAGTTACAGCAATTAAATTTTAGATTATAATGGTGATATGTATAAAAATATAGATTTAAAAGCAACTCCTCAGGACTTAGAGGAAAGCATCCGTCAATACTGGAAACAGCATAATTTATTACATAAAAGTGTAGCTTTCCGGGAAGGTGCTCCTAATTTCATCTTCTATGAAGGACCACCCACTGCTAATGGAACTCCTGGAATCCATCATGTGATGGCAAGAACCTTAAAGGATGTGGTCTGCCGTTACAAAACTATGACTGGTTTTCAAGTAAAGAGAAAAGCAGGATGGGACACTCATGGTTTACCAGTAGAGATTGAAGTGGAAAAACAACTCGGATTGGAAAGCAAGAAAGCTATTGAAGATTATGGCATAGAAAAGTTCTGTCAGGCTTGTAAAGAGTCTGTATGGAATTATTTAGACCTCTGGACTCAAATGACAGAATTGATGGGTTATTGGATTGACCTGGAACATCCCTATGTCACTATGCATAATGAATATATAGAATCTGTTTGGTATATTTTGAACGATTTTTTTAAAAGGGATTTACTCTATAAAGCTCATAAAATTGTCCCTTATTGTCCAAGTTGTGGCACTCCTCTTTCTTCTCACGAAGTAGCTCAGGGCTATAAAGATGTGGAAGACCCCTCCATCTATATCAAATTTAAAGCTCTGGAAGAAGAGAATACCTGGTATCTTGCCTGGACTACTACACCCTGGACTTTGATTTCTAATGTGGCTCTGGCTGTTCATCCCGATTTTATTTATGTTAAAGTGTTTCATAAGGGTGAATATTATATCCTGGCAAAAGAGCGTTTAGATGTACTGGATGGAGAATATGAAATTATAAATGAGTTTTTCGGACGAGAGTTAGAATATAAAAAATATCAGCCCTTGTTTAACTTTGTTCCAGTAGATAAACCTGCCTGGTATATAGGGTTAGCGGATTATGTTTCAATGGAAGAAGGAACAGGAATTGTTCACACAGCACCAGCATTTGGACAGGATGACTATCAATTAGGAAAAAAATATGACCTTCCTTTTGTTCAACCAGTTGATGCGGAAGGGAAATTTACTGCTCAGGTAGAGCCCTGGGCAGGAATATTTGTTAAAACTGCCGATAAGGATATCATTCGTTTTCTGAAAGAAGGGGGACATCTCTATAAAAGAGAACAGGTTAAGCATAGTTATCCTCATTGCTGGCGTTGTCAAAGTCCTCTCATCTATTATGCAAGAGACACCTGGTATATTCGCACCTCAGATTTCAAGGAACAGTTATTAGAAAATAACAGACAAATTAGCTGGTATCCACCTTTTGTAGGAGAAAAACGCTTTGGTGAATGGCTGGAAAATAATGTTGATTGGGCTCTTTCCCGGGATAGATTTTGGGGCACTCCTTTAAATATATGGATTTGTAATGATTGTGGAGCAAGGACATCTATAGGCTCTATTCAAGAACTGAGAGATAAGGGAAATTTAAAAACTGGCTTACCTGTGCCAGAAAACCTGGAGCTACATCGTCCTTATATTGATGAAGTAGTGCTAAAATGTGAAGATTGTGGTGGAATAATGATTCGCACTCCTGAAGTGATAGATTGCTGGTTTGATAGTGGTTCTATGCCTTTTGCTCAATGGCATTATCCCTTTGAAAATGCTGACCTCTTTGATAAAGAGCTATTTCCAGCAGATTTTATCTCGGAAGGAATAGATCAGACTCGTGGATGGTTTTATTCTCTGCTTGCCATCTCAACCTTATTTAAAGGGGTTTCCAGTTATAAAAGTTGTCTGGTGAATGAGATGATTTTGGATAAAAATGGACAAAAAATGAGCAAGTCCAAAGGAAATGCAGTTGACCCTATTGAATTGATGCAAGAGTATGGAGCTGATGCTATTCGCTGGTATCTTCTGGAAGTTAGTCCTCCCTGGGTTCCCACACGTTTTGATGTAGATGGAGTTAGAGAGATTGTTGGTAAGTTCATCGGTACTTTGAAGAACACCTATTCCTTCTTTGCTACCTATGCCAATATTGATGGATATGATGCATCATTATACTCTCTTGATTGGCAAAAAACAGCTGAACTGGATCGATGGATTATTTCTCGTCTGCATAGCCTTATTAAGAAAGTAAGTGACTGGATGGAAGAATATGAATTGACCAGAGCAGTTCGTGCTCTCCAGGATTATGTTATAGATGAACTTTCCAATTGGTATGTTCGCAGGAGCAGGAGAAGATTCTGGGCAAAAGGTATGACTTCAGATAAAATTGATGCTTATAACACTCTTTATCAGGTATTAATAACTGTTGCTCAATTAGTTGCTCCCTTTGCACCTTATCTTTCTGATGAACTTTATATTAATCTAACAGGAAAGGAAAGTGTTCATCTAACAGATTATCCTCTTTCTAATCCGAAGCTTATTGATTCGGAGCTGGAAAATAGAATGCAGGTAGTGATTGATCTGGTTTCCTTAGGCAGAGCAGCAAGGAATGCTTGCCAGATAAAAATTCGTCAGCCTCTTGAAAAGATGTATGTCCCTGCTAAATATAAAGATATAATAGAAACTATGCGGGACCTTATTCTGGAAGAAGTTAATATTCATAGTCTAGTCTATGTATCTGAAGAGGATGACTTTGTGCAATATGAGGTTAAACCTCAATTCAAGATTATGGGTCCTAAATATGGAAAGCAAATGAAAGCGATAACGGAGGTTCTCAGTAAACTCAAAGGTAAGGAAGTGCTTTCTGCCTTTCATTCTTCTGGAGTATTTCATCTTAGCGATTTGGGAATTGACCTTGTTCCTGAGGATGTGGTAGTGCAAATTATCCCCAGGGAAGGCTTTGTCTTTGAAAGTATGAATGATAAATTTGTAGCTCTGGATACTACTTTAACTCCTAATTTGCTGCAGGAAGGATATGCCAGGGAATTGGTTAATAAGATTCAATATACCAGAAAAGAGCAGAATTTTGATATCCTGGATAGAATTGTTATAGAATGGTATGGTGATGATGATATTCAAGCTGCTATAGATAAATATAAAGACTACATTATGAGGGAAACTCTATCTGATGAATTAAGAAGGGTTAATTCCCATCAGGATATGCCAGTTTATGATATAAACGGGAAAGAAGTTTATATAAAGATATATAAGGTGGATAATAAATGAATGAAGGGCAAAACGGTGGGATGAATAAACTCTTTTGTAGCAATTGCGGAAAGCAAATTCCGATTAATGCTAAGTTCTGTATTTACTGTGGGCAAAAAATTGAAGATTGGAAAGAACATCCTTCATCGGAACCTAAGATTCATGAACAGAAAAAGGTTATTAAACGCGAATCAGAAAGTGATGATATGTCTTTTGTTGCTTATCAGACTATGGAACCTGGAGCATCTTTCAATAATTACAAGGTCATCAAACTTCAAGGAAAGGATACCGATGGGATACGCTATCTGGTGGAAAAAGAAGGGAAATATTATGTCCTGAAACTTTTTTTCCCTTATAAATACTCCAATTTAGAAAATATCATTACCCTTCAAAACTGGCTGGATAGAGTGCAAAAACTCCAGCATCCACATATAGTTAATATAGAAGAAATCAATTACAATAATGACCCGGTCTATATTATTACAGAATTTGTGGAAGGAATGTCCCTGGCAAAGATTAAAACTTATAATCCTACGCTGCTAACTGAATCTCTGGTGAGGGAGATCGCTAAACAACTTGTTTCTGCTGCAATAGATATTCGTCTGCTGGGATTAAGTATCAAAGACCTTACACTTAATAGCATAGTACTGAATCCAGAAACTAATAAAATCACCATTTTGACTTCTGGAATTAGCTATGAGGCGACAGATGAGCGAGATGAAGTATTTCATCTGGGAGTTTTGCTGGCTCAGATGCTTTCTGCTAATCAACTGGCGGAAACTGTCTATAATGATGAGAACCTCAGGGAACATAAGTTTACTTACATTCCAGGCATTACTTTAAGTATGAATAAAGTCCTGGGAGAATGTTTACATCGTAATATCTTGCAGAGATATAAAACTTTGCATGATTTGCTGAAGGGACTGAATGCCTTACCTGCTATAGAAAAAGATGAGGTATATGATCTTGCAGGCGCTAAGATGCAAGCAGAAGATATTTCACCTACTCAGGTACCTGAACCAAAGATAAGTAAAGATTGGATTATCTTTACTGTCGTAGGTATAGCAGTAGCAGCAATAATTATCTTCTTTGTTTTAAACTGGTCTAATATAACGAAAGATAATGGTACTCCCAGCACCTGGGTTTCTTCTATTGATGAAGAAGATACCATCAATGGCGAGTATCAGGATAATTCTATTTTTAATCATAGAGATAGCCTGAAAAGCCGAAAAGATAGTTCAGTTGATACACGAGTAGACCCACGTAAGGCTATGTTATCTCAAAATCAATCTTCATATTCAGGTTCTTCTGGTTCGGTTAAAATTGATACTTCACCCGATAGGACCCTTTTTGTACATATTTCTGATGGCACTTTTGGTTTTACCCGATTAAAGGAGAATCCCAATCATAATGTTGTGCAAAATGGTTTTTATATGGGGAAATACGAGGTCACTCAAAAAGAGTGGAATCAATATATGAAACCAGCTAATGTAAGTTTTGTAGGTGATAACTTACCAGTTGATAATGTTAGCTGGATGAATATTGTTCGCTATTGCAATGCTCGTAGTGAAGCGGAAGGTCTAACGGCTGCTTATACTATTTTAGGAAACACTGCCAGTTCAGTTACCTGTAATTTTAAGGCAAATGGTTATCGTTTACCCACCGAAGCAGAATGGGAAATGGCAGCTAAAGGTGGGCAATTATATACTTATAGCGGTTCCGATGATGCAGATGAAGTAGCCTGGTATAGAGAAAACAGCGGAAGAAGATACAGAACGGTGGGCTATCAGAAAAAACCTAATGCTTATGGGATTTACGATATGACCGGAAATGTGGCAGAATGGTGTTGGGATTGGTATTCAGAAGAATATCCCACTTCTCTAACCGAGTTCATTAATCCCAGGGGCCCTGCAACTGGAACTTTAAAAGTTATTCGGGGAGGCAGTGTAAATAATGGATTGGGCACTAATTTGAGTGTAGTTTATCGCACTAAAGGTAATCCTGCTAAAGGTTATCCATTTGTAGGATTTCGTTTAGTTCGCACCTATTAATTTTATTTGCATAACGCCATTTTCTGAAGCTGTTTTTCTTTTCCACTCAAGAGAACACAGAGATAGATTCCACTACTAACATCTTTACCATTATTATCTTGTCCATCCCAGATTATCTGATAATCTCCAGCATTTTTGGTGCCTTTTTCCAATTGACGGACCAGTTGTCCTTTTGCATTGTAAATAGCTAAGTTTATATCTGAAAGCTCCGCTAAGCTATAGCGAATAGTGGTTTTAGGATTAAAGGGATTGGGATAGGAAGGATAGAGGACTAGGTGAGGGATAGACGGTAAACTGGGGTCATAGTTAGGAGTGGCAGTTCCTTGAATAATCTGGATATTATCAATAGTCCAGCCCGGGTCAGTTAAATCTATATCAGTGGAATTATCGGTTAAATGGAATCGGAGATAAATATTCTGTCCTTTAAAGCTATCTAACAAGACCATTTCTTTCTGGAAATAATCCAGTTGTCCCGATTTTTCCCAGATAGATTCCCAGTTCAGATTATCCGTTGAGATTTCTACTCGTGCTGGATCATACAGGTATTCCGTATATAGATGAGAGTCAAAGAGTAGCATAGTGGAAGCATCTGTTGGAATATAGATAGATTGAGCAGTTTTAATCCAGACATCACAATTCATAGCATAAAATCCAGTTCCTCCCCAGCTATCTGTTATGGCATAACCTGAAACCGAGAGAGTATTTTCTTGCACCCAGGGTCCGTTAATTACCCATCTATCAATTCCAGATTCCCAGTCTTCACTGAAAAGTATATTTACAGGACTGAGTTCTACAGTCAAATAATTTTCTCCTGGGTTTAAAGTAACTGAGCCTTTCCAGGGGAAATAACCTTCAGCATAGATTTCTACTGGATATTCTCCTTCATAACCATGATAGATAAAATTGCCATTAACCATCAGAGTATCAGGGAAAACATCCCCGATAATAATGCGAGCATTTACATTTTTTTCGCTGGCATTGATGATTCCATTTAAAATAGCAGGTTCTCGTGGCTGTAAATATACTTGTATTTGTGTCCAGTTACTATTCTGTACCATTTGATTAGGGATAAGGTTATCCCAGTAGCCTTTTTTTCTAACCTGAACCGTATATACTCCTGAAGCTAAGGGACGATAAAATCTTCCTGTCGTCGGGTTGGAAGTACGAGGTTTGAACCAGGGAGCATTATGTTGTTGAATGATTATTTCTGCTTCCAGAGGTTCATTAGTGATTGCATCTCTAATTTTTCCCGTTAACATAGAACTGCTTGATACTGCTTGAGAAGAGGGTAAAGCTCTATTGATTAGCCAGCGAACGCCATTGCTACATCTTTGAACCGTATTTACCATCAAAGTGGAATCAGGCTGGATATTACTGGTTCCACATTCTATTAAAGCTTGAAAGGTTCCATATTGTTGATACATCCAATCATGAAATGCACCCTGACGACTTAGATTGGGGAAAGCATCATAAGTCCCAGTTCCTGTTTCTTTAATTATGTGGGAAGCTATTCCACTGCTTATAGATGCAGAAAAGGCTAAATCAGGTGAAGGTCTTACATTCTTCCAATTAAATGAGTAATAACATTTTTCACTTAAGTTGCCAGTACGAGAAGAATGCCAGCAGATAGAATATATAAATTTATAGTGGTCTGCTAACTCTTTTATTGCTTGATTTTCACTTTCACTCATAGGAGCGGGACCTCTATAATAATCCCAGACTTCTAACCCTCCAGGTTGGAGTAAAGTGTCACCATGCACCCAGTTAAAACCAAAATTCCTATTTATATCGACTCCATCTATATCATATCCTACCAGGGGACTGAAATCAAAGGTTCCATTCATATTATTGTCTCTCTTATTCTTACGATAGGATGAGTCAAGATTGGAGGTCACTACATTATGTCCTTCAGGATTAAGAGTAGGGACAAACCATAAGTCCAGCTGATTTATCCATTGCATATAGGGAAGTTGATTTCTATTAGTTAAAATTTCCAGAATATTGCTCATCGTAGTCTGAACTCCCAGCACTTCTTCGGCGTGAACCTGTCCGACAAAGAGCAATGCTGGCTCTTCTTCATCCTGATTAACATTATCTGTAATCCGCATAGCGTAGATAGGGATATGATCTTCCTCAGAATAACCAATGAGTATTTTTTTCGCTATATCTGGGTATTGACTTTCATAATTAGAAAGTAGTTGAGATATTTGATCGTAAGTGTAATAACAAGAAGGTAAAGCCTGAATCTTTATAGTCAGAGCAGTGCAAAATAATAACATTAAAAGGAAATATCTTTTCTGCATTTTTATATCCTTTTGTTCTTTTAATCAAGCAAATTATAAGCCAATTACTTTATTCTTTTTTAAAATGCGCAGAAATATAAAACCTGGATTATCCGGGGCAAGTAATTATATTTTAAGATTTATTTTTTGATTAAGAAAAACGATTTAGTTTTAGCCAAACATTTCTTTTAATCTTTCCGCTAAATTATGAACTTGCTTACTCTTTTCCATTTCCCAGGGTATTTGATAGTTATGCTCTTTTTCCGAAAATAGTCTTTTCAAACTGTGATATATGCTATCTGCAGATTCCATTGCACATATATAATTGTGTCCACATCTACGAAGAAGTTCTGCCGCTTCTCCGTGATAAGGGACCATTGCCAGGATAGGTTTTTGTGTTCTAAGATATTCACTTACCTTAGAAGTTAGACTACCATAGGGACTACTGCTATTGACGAGAAGCATTAAAGCATCTGTCACCATCATATTAGCTATAGCTTCTTTATGTTCCAAAGGAGGGATAATCTCTATGAGATTTGCTATACAACTTTGTTTAATTTCATCTCTGATTTCTTTAAAATAATTACCAAAAAGTTGAATTTTTAGGTTTTGAGGAGCATTTCCTTCTTGTAATAAACGTTTAAGTGCCTGAAAAAAGAATTTCAAAGTACGACGAGCGTTGATATTACCAAAATAGGAAATAGTATAGGCATCAGGTTTTGTAACTTCTGGTAAATCAATGAAATCCATTTCATCCCAGCCACTAAAGACAGTCATTGTTTTATCTTTTAAGTGAGAACCAAAAATTTGGATAATGTCTCGTTCTATTCCTCTGGTAGCGGTTTCAATTAAAGAAGCATAATCATAGAGAGTTTTTTCCCAGTGCCAGGAGTATTTGCGGTGGAATATAGTCGCTTCTAAATTATAGTCCGAGAGTAGATTCCAGTAATCTCGTATATCTAATACCAGGGGGATACCACTTTCTTTAAAAAGTTTATAAGCACCAACTCCGGAAGAAAAAGGTCCCAGAGAGATGTAAATCAGGTCATAATGTGTTTCAGAGATGGCTTTTCTACCTACTTTAATGAGAAAAGGGTTCCAACCAATTTTTTCATCTAAAGGATAAAGCCTTCTAATCCAGAGTTTTATCTGCTCTGGAGTGTTCATATATAGTCCCGTTGCCTGATTACCTTTGCTGAAACCAAACTTACGAAATAATGCCATAGGATCAAGAGAATCAGTACGAATCAGTCTTTTTTCTCTGCATTCTGAAAGTAAAGAAAAGTCACGCTGAATATATTCTATATCGCTAACCGTTATAACATCACAGCTGATTCCTTCTTGAGCTAAGTATTTAATCATTTTAACATTTCGTAAAGAAGCAGGTCCTCCCAGCGGAGGATAAAAATAGCTGATGTAAAGTATGTGCATATTATTTAGATGAAATATGCTGGATCAAATCCAGTAATTCTGGTTCAACAGATTCCCAATTGTATTTATTTTCAACAAAATCCATACAACTTTTACTCATTTCTTGATATTTTTCCTCATCTAATTTCAATAGACGTGAAATAGCTTCAGCTATAGAAGAAGAGCGGTATTCACAGCAATATCCGAGATGATTTTTTTCTATCAAATCAAACATCAGTGGTGTTCTGGTGGAAACTACGGGTAATCCAGCGGCAAAATATTCCAGAACCTTTAAAGGAATAGCCTGGCTCAATCTATGATTTTGCGGATTGAATAACCAGAGCCCAATCTTACTTCTCTTTAATAGTAATCCTATTTTTTCCGGAGAAATCCAGTCGTGGTAATATACAAAAGCCGTTAAATTATAATCAGTTAGCATAGCATTAAATTTTTTTTCTACTACTGCTTTTTTAAACTTTCCTACAATTAGGACTTTTAATTGGGGGAATTCATCTTTGAGAATATTTATGCACTTCAGCATCTTATAAATACCACGGTCAGGTGTCAATCCACCAATATATATCAAATCAAAATTCATCGCACAAATATTGCTCAATTCCATCGGAATTTCACAATTATCGTCCCAAATATTTTTGACGGGATAGTTAGGTATTACGGCTATTTCCCCTCTTTTAGGTTCTGTGCCCAACTGTTGTAAAATCTGTTCATTGACCGCAATAGTTCCATCAACTTTGCGTTGGAGACTGCGTTCTAAACCTAAATAAATATTTTTCATTAGCCACTTAAAGGGGTGAGGAAATTTTTCCGCAAAGGCATCAGGGTAAAATTCATGTATATCAAAAATCACTTTGCACTTTATTTTTTTCTTTAATGCCAGCCCTACCAGTAGAGTTAAAGGTTCAACGCATATAACGATATCGGGATGAATTTTTTTAGCCTTTTTATACAATTGAAAAAGAATTCCCCATTTAGAATCCGCTTCAGTAACATCTTGATAGGGATTGACCAGAGAATTGCAAACTCCGCAGGCACAAATTAGATGGACTTCACCAATTTTAGCCAGGCTTTTTCCCAGCTTGTAATAAAGTCTTACTTCACATGTGGGATGGGAATTAGATAAGATACATATTTTCATAATTCTTTCTTTAAATAAAATACAAAAATAGCTTTAATTGCTTAAATGTCAAGATAATTATTCAATTTTGAGTCCATTCTTTGTTTACTTTTACCAGACAGAAGGATAACTGTGGGGGTTATTTTATGATTCTATATTTAGCTGATATTCAATCAGATAACTATCTCTCTCTTATCTTTCTCCTGCTGTCCAGCATTAATTACCCCTTTGTCAAACGTTAATATATTACACTGGATTAATTAAAATACTCATTGAAAACTTCAAGTTTATTATCCAAACTTCAAATTTCCAAAAACCAAATATAGTCCATTATATTTTCCTATTACATAATGCGTTATCCAAATTTGTCCAAGTGAGTTACATTTGAAATTTAAAGTGAGGTTTATGATTAACGCTTGACACTGTGTAAGCTTAAAGAGAAAGAAAAAGTTTAAGAAATATAATGCACTCTTTTTAATGAGGTTATGAATGGTCAATATCGTTCCTGCTGGTTTATTTTCAGAAAAAAAAGATTGACAGTTGAAGGGGAAACTATTACTAATTCTACTATAATCTTCAGGAGAAAATCCAATGAGTTCAAAAACATTAATTAATCCTCCAATGAGCTTTAGTAGTAGGAAAAAAATAGAGCGTAATGTTTCAAATTCGCGGAAAGAGAACAATAATAAGGTAGAGGCAAAGGAAAAGAACGAAGAAAATACGGGAAAATATCCTGATAATTCTAATCTCAGATGGTGGTCTTCTTTTTATTTTGATTATCTAAAACAGGAGTCCAATAATCCTGATAATCCTCATCCTTTATTGGCTTCTGTGGAAATAGAAGTGGTTAAAGAAGCAGATTTAGAGCAGATATTAACTTTATACAAACAGGCTGGTTGGTGGAATGAACCCATTGATGAAAAAGCATATGAGCGAGCGAGAAGGATTATATCAGAGACTTTTTGTTTTGTGATTGCACTTTATCAGGATAGAATTGTGGGTATGGGAAGATCTATATCGGATGGAGTTAGTGATGCATATATTCAGGATGTAGTGGTAGATAAGGATTTCAGGAGGCAGGGTATTGGTGAAGCCATCATTCATCGTATAGTTCAATTTCTTCTGGAACATAATATAAAATGGATAGCATTGATATCTGAACCGGGTTCTGAAGAGTTCTACCAACAACTTGGATTTAGGGAAATGATTGGCTACACTCCATTTATCTTCCCTTTTGAGGATAAAGAATAACTTTTATGCTGGATTTAACTCCCTTAACCACTGAGCATATTCCGCTATTACAGAAATACTTAAGATCCTATCCTCGGCAATCTTGTGACTATGCTATATGTAATCTTATGACCTGGGGCAAGATTTATAAGAATAGCTTCACTATCTGGAAAGAGCATCTCGTAATCGTTAATCCTAAGTATGACTATGTTATGTATCCTGTGGGTCCTGGATTGAGTGCTAAAGAATTGAGAGAACTAGTAGATATTTATCGGGAAGGTAACCATCACACTCAACTGGTGCTCATCCCAGAGGATTGGCAGATAAAAACGCCTGATATAACACAATATTTTCAGCTTAGAGAAGATAGAGACTGGGCTGATTATGTTTATTTAATTGAAAATCTGGTTAAGCTTAGTGGAAAAAAATTAGCCAAAAAGAAAAATTTAGTTTCCCAATTTATTCGCACTTATCCAGAATATCAGGTTATGCCCATAACCTCTGAAAAAAAAGATGTCATTATTCGTTTCAGTGAAAAGTGGAGAAGAGAACGCAATATGGAAGGTATTTATTTAAATGCAGAATTTCAAGCGATAAAAAATACGATGGAAATGTGGGACCAGATCCCGGTGGAAGGGATAATAATTTGCTATAAAAACCGCATTTCTGCTTTTTCTATCTTCAGCGAACAGACGAATGATATGGCAACAGAGCACTTTGAAAAATTTGATCCGGAGATGAAAGGTAGTGCTCAAGTTATAAATTGGGAGACCGCAAAATATTTACAGCATCGTTATATTTGGTTAAATAGAGAACAGGATATGGGATTACCTGGACTCAGACAAGCTAAAAGTAGTTATATGCCATCCTATCTGGTGAAATTTATTTTTGGGAGACCACTGGATTGAAATAGATTAAGCTGTTTTGGGTCGTGTCATAAATAACAGGCTGATAAGATAAAATACGAACTCCAGTAAAACAATATTTGCTCCTGTTGGAAGGTCAAGCCACCAGGAAAGTGCAAAACCACCACTTGCTGCTAATATAGCAATAAAAGCACTACAGAGTATGGAATAGTCTAATCTTTTTACCAGGTTAAAGGCAGTAACCGCTGGCAGAATCAATTGGGCGCTAACCAATATTATACCTGCAGCTCTTAAAGTGATAACAATATTGGCGGCTAACAGAATCATAAATATAGTATTAACCAATTTCACGGGTACGCCATAAAATTTTGCCATTTCCGCATTATAGGAAAGATAGAAAAGCTCTTTATAAAAGAAAGATATGAAAAAAATATCCAGTAACGCCAGAACAATCAGCTGATATATTTCCGAGGGTGAAACCATCAGCACATTGCCAAAGAGATAACTTTCCAGGTCAAAACTATACCCTTTTTTTAAAGAGATAAGAATAATACCTAGAGCCATAGAAACACTGAGAAAGATAGTTATCGTATTAGCTTCCTGTAACTTATGCTTTTGGGAAAGCCAGCTAATTGCCAGAGCAACGATAACTACAAAAATTAGAGTGGTCAACTGAAGATTCAGTTCCAGTAGTAAAGCCAGTGCAATTCCAGCAAAAGCTATATGTGAAAGAGCTTCTCCCATATAAGACACCTGACGCAAAGTTACCAGTGGAGAAAAAAGTGCCAGAGAAAATGATGATAGGAGCGCAGCTAAAATTGCTTGATAGATAAAATTATACATCAATAGTCCTTTTCAATCAGGCGTACAGTGTCTCCAAAGGTTTTATGAATGATTTCGGCATTAACCAGTTCAGCACTGGTGTGGCAATGCAATCTTCTGTTCAGGCAAATGAGAAAGCTGCAATATTCGGAAAGGATATTGAGGTCATGAGAGATAGTTAAAATTGTCTTTCCTGCTTTATTCAAGTCTTTCAAAAGGATAAACAGACTTTTAACACCAGGTTGATCCAGTGATGCTTCTGGTTCATCCAGAATTAAATATTTACTATCAGAGACCAGAGCTCTTGCCAGAAACACACGTTGCAATTCACCTCCAGACAGTGAACCTAACTGATGATTAGCCAGATGGGCAATTCCGGTAAGAGTTAAAGCTTGCATAGCTCTTTGACGATGAATGGATTTAAATCTTGAGCCAGGATGTAATTCTCTAACTAATCCCATAAGCACTATCTCCATAGCAGTGGCAGGGAAATTACGATTAAATTCTTCATGCTGAGGAAGATATCCAATAGAATGTTCTTTTAGCCATTCCAGATGCGGGATTCCCTCAATATATATAGCACCTGTTTGAAGGGGTAAAAATCCTAGAATCAATTTTATGAGAGTTGATTTGCCTGCACCATTGGGACCAATTAAAGCAGCAAATTCACCGTCAGTTAAGGTTAAGTTTATGTCTTCTAAGATAATATTTCTATTAATGTTATAGGAAAGACTGCAAATTTCTATCATCTAATTACAGTTCTTATTCTTACCAGGCTTGCTTCATTCTATCCCAGTTTATAAGAATAACTTCAGGAAGGGATTGAGCATTAAGAGTCTGTCCTAAAGGGTCAAGCTCTATCACCTTCAACTGAAATTCTTTAGCCAGGACATTAGCGGATTTTCGGTTCATTTGAGGTTCTACAAAGATTGCTTTAACCTGATTAGCTTTTATAAGGTCTCCTAAATGTACCAGTTCTTTTGGAGTTGGTTCTTGTCCGGGAGAGCTCTGGATACTTCCTAAATAGTCCAGATGATAATCCTGGATGAAGTAATGAAAACTATCATGATAGGTGATAATTGGGGTGTGAGAAAACTTTGTTCTTTCTTGAATAATGAAACTATCCAGAGTGTTGAACTGCGATATAAGCTCTTTACAATGGAAAGATATGCTATCTTTATAGCTCGGGAAAGTTTTTTTTAATGGTTCTTCCAGTTGAGAAACCAATTTTTGCATTAATCTTGGTGAAAGCCATATATGAGGATTAGGATTTTCCACTGTTTGAGGAAGTTGGAGTAATTTTTCTGCAGATAGATGTTTTTCACCAAGCGAATTTAAGGCTGTCTGGATATTGGTTTCTAAACCATAGCCATTACTAAATACTAAGTCTGCATCATATAAGGATTTTAATTCTGCTGGACTGGGATTATAGGTATGAGGAGAAAAATTGGGAGGAATAAGGGTTCTCACTTCTATCTCAGGTCCCACTATCTGTTTGAAAAGCAATTCATAAGGATAGATAGAGACAACGATGAGATTAGATGGTGATTCTACCACCTTTTTGCAAGAACAAAGCGCTAACAGACAGGTTATAATCAGAATAGAAGTGAGAACCTTTAATTTCATTCCAGTTCTCGAAGCAATTGAGTGAGTAGTCTCACACCCACACCGGTTGCACCATAACTATAAATGCCCTGCTCTTTATCTCTTAAAGCAGTGCCGGCAATATCAAGATGAATCCAGGGTTTACCTGCTACAAATTCCTGTAAGAAAAGAGCAGAGGTTATAGTTCCTGCAAAAGGACCACCAGTATTCTTAAGGTCTGCAATTTCAGATGTTATGAGTTCCTTATAAGGTTCATAAAGTGGGAGTTGCCAGATTTTTTCACCAGAAAATTCAGAAGCTGATTGTATTTTATTGAGTAAAGCTCCATTATTTGTTAGGACAGCAGAAATTTGATTTCCGAAAGTAGAAGCCGCAGCGCCAGTTAAAGTGGCGATATCTATAACTTCATCTATATGTTCTCTACTGATAGCATAATGGATTGCGTCAATGAGAGTTAGCCGACCTTCGGCATCAGTATTAACTACTTCAATAGTTTTTCCAGACATACTGCGAATGATATCTCCAGCATGATAAGCAGAGCCAGAAATCATATTTTCACAGGCGGCAACAATTCCAAGCACATTAACTTTGAGTTTTAAATTGGTGATAGCAGCCATAGTACCGATAACTGCAGCAGCTCCACTCATATCATTTTTCATATTAACCATACCCTGACAATTTTTTAGGCAATAACCACCGCTATCATAGGTTAAACCTTTACCAATGAGACCGATAGTATTAGCTTTAGGATCGGGATTTCCACGATAGGACATCAGAATCAGACGAGGTTCTTTTTTAGAACCCTTCCCTACTGCCAGAAAGGCTTCCATTTTGAGCCTTTTAATTTTATCTAATCCAAAAACTTCAATGGAAAAGCCATATTTAAGAGCGACTTTTTTAGCTACTTCAGCTAAAGATTCAGGATAGATGACATTAGCAGGTTCATTAACCAGGTCACGAGCAAGATTTGTTGCTTCAGCAAAGATTCTTCCTTCCAGAACACCACGATTGAACATATGTGGATTCTTAAAGTCCATAGCTAAATGAATAGCTTGCAGAGAAGAAGATTTTGGTTCACTAAGATATTTATTAAAACGGTACTCAGTAAGCAAAGCAGCTTCGGCAAGCATATGGCCAAAATGGAGTTCACTTAGGGGATTTTTAAAACCGGTGAAAAGATAAGCTTCTTTTGCTTCTATTTTGATGGCTTCACGAACTGAGATAGCAATGAGATTACGGAAACGATCATTATCCAGTTCCTTAGGATTGCCTATTCCGCAAAGGATAATATTTGTTCGTTTTCGGGAACGAATAAAGGGAAAACTCTTGAGGCTGCCATATTTGAAATGGAAATCATCTTGCTTTACTACTATATTGATGGCATTCTGAAGGTATTCAGGAAGATATTCCAGCTTATCTATATCTCCATTTTCTTCCTGGAGGATAATCACTGTTTCCATATATTCAGTTGGCTTGTGCAACAAGTCTATTTTCATTTAGGTCTCCTATTTATGTTGTAATATTAAAAATCTTCACTCAAGCTTAAAAAATAGGTCGGTTTAGAAATATACGAGAGGTCAGTTAACCAGGTAATGTCCAGGCTAAGGATAAAAATTCCCAAATTTATCCGTGGTCCAAATCCATAACCGAGATAGAGGTCTTTAAGTTTCCCATCATAAGTAGCCTGAAATTTGTCAAAATCATCAAAGACAGTTCCTATTTCAGCAAAGAGACTACCCCTAACATTTGGTATATTCAGGGGAAGTGGAAAGGCAATATTGATGTTTTCAAAGAAAGGAAATCTCAATTCAGTGCAGAAAACTGCTTTCTTTTCACCACTAAGGTTTCCATCATATGCACGAATGCCATAATAACCACCGAGAGTAAATCTTTGAGGATAATCTCCCACACTGATTCCGGTGATGCAACGCATAGCTAAAGAATAGCGTTTACTAAATAGGATATAATTTCGCCAATCTAAGTAATTAGTTAAATAGTCTAAATTGCCATCTCGTAAAGAAGTACCGATAGAATAGTAAAAACGCCATCCTGAAAGAGGTCCAGTAGAACCATATAATGCATTATCATGAACGAGATTGACTGCTGGGCTGAGGACCATATCATTTCCCAGATGTTCTTCAGCTGACCAGTCACCGTCATTCCAATCCCAGTAGGAAAGATAATCTCCTTGCTGATAGAACATATTTTCCAGTTCAATACGAGTAAAGCGACTGAAGGGATAACGTAAGAGAAGATATAAACCTGTCTGTCTTTGTTTATAACGAATGTAAAGGTCATTTTGTGGACCGGGAAAACTTTCCTGAATGTAGATTTCATCATTGAGGTTGAAAAGACCAATTCCATAATCCATTCTTTGTTTTAAATAGAGATAGCTTATAAGGAGATTTGAATCTTTAAGTTTTCCTGCAGCACTTAAGTTAATCCCTATTCCATGATTACCCATAATATCGCTTAAACTTAATTCCAGATAACCTACAGTTCCTGCATAAGATGAATAAGCAAGTCCACCCCATAAAGTATCTAAGGAAAATTTAGTTTTATAAGGTTTGATTTCTGGAATAGTCGCTATCGTAGTTGGTTTGTCATCATAGCTAATATTACGATATAATCCCAATGAATCAGAGGGATTGTATTCTATATGAAGCGGTGAATCCATCTCTTCGTTTTGGCGGATAAATTCTGCTAAGGGGTCTTTTTGCATAGAGGGACGCCGAGGCCGTTTCCCATAGTAATTGAGTCTGGAGAGGTCAACGGTTTCCATTAAGTCGTTTTTTAACTCAAACAGCTGAGGTGGAGTATAGGAAATAAAATTCTGGGTCTCAGGCAGCAATTCTGTGTAATAAATATTCCAGGCACCTTGAAAATAGTTTGATAAGACAATTTGTTTACCATTAGGAGATATATCTGCAGAATAAACTCCAGCCAGAACATTGGTAACTTTTGCTTTTTGAGCAGGGTCAAGATTAAGCATAAATAAATTACTTACTCCATCAACTGAATTCACAAAATATAGTTTTGTGCCACTGGCATCCAGAAAGGGATAATTGCAGTCATTTGTTTCAAAGGTTAGCTGAGTGCAGATTTTATCATTTAAATTCAGCTGAAAGACATTCTGATTTAAATGGGAAAAGAGGCGTTTTGGGAATTCCGGTTCTTTTAGGCTTCTGTCTGAAGCAAAGATTATGCTTTTACCATCAGGAGAAAAACGCGGTTGCAGGTCATTATAATAATCATCAGTTAGCTGTCTTAGTTCCTTTGTTTCCAGGTTATAAAGATAAAGGTCACATTGCATATCGTCTTGTCCAGCAAAGACAATGTTTTTACCATCGGGAGCAACATCCAGTTCATAGATAGCATCAAAGTCCTTAAGTTTGATGGTCTGGACAATTTTCTTGTTACTGGTATTCACTATATAGATACAATCGCCATCACTGCTCTTAGCAGAAAAAGCTATCCTGGTATTATCAGGAAACCAGCTCAGACTGGAACGGAAGTAATAGAATTCTTCCATCTTGCCAGAAACTTCTCCCTTTATGATTCTTTCGGGAGCACTTAATCCGTGTAATCCTCCCATCCAGACGCTATAACGAGCTCCAGCAGAACTAAAATACACATATTTATCACCTTGAGGAGAAAAACGGGGCATAAAATTAAAATAGGATCCATCTTTTTTGCTATCTGTGCGTTGTTCCAGAGATATAGAGGGCAGGTCATAGGTATCAATTAAAGACAAATATTCTCGTTTCAACTGAAAACGCCAGCGGGATTCCAATTCTTTAAAGTCCAATCCAAAGACCTTTTTTGTAGCAAAATCAATTCCACTGGTAGAGCGCAAAGCAAAGAAATATTCCATCAATTTATCGGAACCATAGGTATCCGCAATAAAAGTAAGAAAACTTTCTCCCAGACGATAAGCATAATAACCACTTGTGTTTTCTATATAGGGTAATTGGTCATTTATCACCATATCCAGAATGAACATATTATTATAGTCTTTCTTACCTTGAGTAGAAAAATACTCAGGTAATCCTTCTGAGAACCAGAAAGGAATATAGGAGGAATAAAGTGAAGCCAGAGCTTCCTCTTTAGTTCTTTCCAGTGCATTTAGATAGGCATGAGTCAGTTCATGAATCAACAATTCTTCTAAATTGGCATAACTACCATCAAAAGGTATAACTACGCGGTTGTGCAAACTTTCAGTAAAACCGCTAACTTCCTCGGTAAGAAGAGGATAAATGATATTGGTATTCTGGAAAGCAGATTTACTACGATAGAAGATGATCGGAATTCTTGAAGTGATTGGAAATTTGAGCTGTTCTTTCAGATTATAGTAAGTTTCTTCTGACATTAAAGCGACAAGTTTGCCAAATTCATCTTCTCCTTGCGGAAAATATATATCAAAATGCATTGTCTGGATAGTAGACCATTCTTCAATATCAGCATTAACCTTATTCTGTCCAAAATAGTATGCTTGAACGAAGGTTATCAGAATGAGAAGGAATAGAGTGAGGTAATATTTAAGCTTCAATCTTTTGACCTTAAAATATCTTTATATTGATGTATTTCTTAGGATTAGTATGTATATCTTGAAACAGTGAATCCAGACTGGCAGTGGTCTCTAACAATCTTTTATACAGAGTTTCATCTTTAAGGAATTTTCCTGCGGAGCCTTTACCTTGATTCAAATCGTCCAGGGTATTATGTAATTGAGTGGAAAGCACCTGCAAACTATCTAAGGTACTATTTATGTTGGCAATAGCTTCAGGAGCAAGGGTCAAGGTAGAATCCAGTTTAGTAGCATTTTTATCTAAAATATTTTGTAGCTTTTTACTCAAATATTCTATGTTGGCTAAGGTATTATTTAGATTTGTTTTGGTTTCATTTATCATTATATCTGCAGAACGGACTGCAGTATCAGCATCATCCAGAAGGGTAGTAGTTTTGTCTATAAAAGTTTTTCCACCTTGCAATTCAATTAAGGCTTCATTAACTTTATCAAGAGCAACACTGGCTTCACTAAAAGCATTCATAATCCCAAGAGGTTTTTCTCCTTTCAGAATATGATGAAGGTTGATATAGGTTGCCCCATTTCCTGGAATAATGTTTAAAGCTGTTCCTCCCATAACGCTGGTATCAGAGATCTGGAATCTCGTTCCTTCTTTTAACTTGATATCATTGTCTATATTTGAAGTTACCAGGATGTAATCAGCCTTTAGTTCTATATATTTTACCCTTCCAACTTCCATTCCTCTATAGTATACGGGGTCACCTAATTCCAATCCCATAACATCTTCAAAACTAACTTTTAATTGTTGTTGGGACCTATTCGTAATTTTACTACTTAACCATAAATAACCAAAAATAAAGATAGCCAGGATAATAATGGTAAAAAGGCCAACTTTTACTTGAGTTTTGTGGAAATTTGGATAGAATCTTTTCATAATTTATGTCTTTAATTGTTTTTTTTCTGCTGCCGGGAAAAGGATATTATTCAGTATTAATCTGTAACCAGGTGAATTTTTATATAAATCTATAATAGTGGGAGGGTCTCCTATCTTATGTTCATAATCCTCAGGGTCGTGACCTCCATAAAAAGTGAAGGTCCCTTTACCGATATTGCCATGAATGTATTTAACTTCATTCTGCCCAGGTACTTCAGCCAGAATAATAACACTCTTTTTTACCTTATCTTTGAAAAAAGAAGTGGTCTGACCTAAGAAACCAGGAATGATATTAGTATGGCATTGAGTGAGCATCGTGGGAACTGGATCATACTTGGCAGAAAAATCAAAAAGTTGAAAATAATCTGCTTCTGGACCTCTCAGGCGAGAATAATCACTGGCATCAATATCTGAGAACTCATATTCATAAGGATTGGTTTTCAATTTAAAATTCTCAAAAGCAAAGCAACGACTATAATCCAACTTATCTTGATATTGAGGGTCAATTCCATCTCCATCAATTAGAGCATCAACTATATCCACATTTTGGGCAGATAAAGCTATATCAAAAGTGTCGGTTGCCGCACACATTGCAAATAAAAAACCTCCATTTAAAACAAACTCGCGTATCTTTTCTGCTACTGTATGTTTTAACTGCCACACTTTTGCGTAATTATGTTTTGCTGCCATTGCTTCATTCACCCGAATATCATTTTGATACCAGGCAGTATTTCTATAAGCACCATAAAATTTTCCATATTGACCAGTGAAATCTTCGTGATGAAGATGTAACCAATCGTAATCTGATAGTTTTCCTGCTAAAACTTCATCATCCCAGACGCGGTCATAATCTATTTCTGCGTAATCCAGAGCGAGAGTGACAGCATCATCCCAGGGGAGAGCATTGGGCGGTATATAAACTGCAATTTTTGGCTCTTTTTCCAGAACTACTGTTTCCATATTAGATTCCTGAATCTCTTGCATAATTGAAGCTACCTGCGCAGAAGAGACCAGTTCAAACCGAACTCCACGAATATTACATAGAGCAGCAAGAGATTCCGATTCTGGCATAAGAAAACTTCCACCTCTATAATTGAGCAGCCATTTGACTGTATACTGCTCTTTTAAAGCTTCAAAAGCAACACCATAAGCTTTGAGATGATTACTCTGAGTAAAATCCATCGGCACCAATATTTCTGCACCTAAAAGAGCAGGAATCAGGATTATAAACAGAATTATGAATTTCTTTACTGGCATATTTTCGGTCTCTTTGCTTTATGAGAGCTATATCTTATTTTAAATCTTAATATTATATTATACCTTATTTTAGATTAAAACCCTTATACCTTGTTAATTTGTCAAGACAATTTTGGCTCTTAAACATCGATTATATTTTACATTGTTTTTACAACCTGTAATTTCATCACTTTTTGTAAAGTATTTACATCATAATGCGATATCAAGATTTATTTCTCTGTGCTGATTTTTAAAATTCTAATCTCCTTTGTTTTAAAGTAGATATCAAGATTACATCCAACATAAGAGTAGCTTATGTCCAATTTCGGACATAAGCTGGACATAAG
>MWCN01000035.1 GCA_002070045.1 Candidatus Cloacimonetes bacterium ADurb.Bin211 | reverse complement strand
GTTTGAGATGATAGCATTGATTATGGCTGGAGGTTCAGGTACCAGATTTTGGCCCCTTAGTCGTGCATCTTTACCCAAACAATATCTTCGCCTGGTCGGAGATAAGTCAATGCTGCAGCTAACTTTTGATCGTCTGGAGACTTTAGTTCCACCGGAAAAAGTGTATGTGGTAACTTCTTTTTCTCAAGCTATTCTGGTGAAAGAGCATCTTCCTTCACTACCACCAGAAAACATAATAATTGAGCCCTTCGGGATGAATACTGCCCCCTGTATTGCTTTAAGCGTAGAATATTTAAGAGCTTTCTATCCTGAAAACGAGACT
Organism: Candidatus Cloacimonetes bacterium ADurb.Bin211; assembly: GCA_002070045.1. Classification (GTDB taxonomy): domain Bacteria; phylum Cloacimonadota; class Cloacimonadia; order Cloacimonadales; family Cloacimonadaceae; genus Syntrophosphaera. Next base: position 3,120 of record MWCN01000035.1, on the reverse strand, counting down.
ATGGTAGTGCTTCCGGCAGACCATATTGTTAAAGATACATTTGCCTTTATTGATGCCTTAAAAAAAGCTGAAAGATTCGCTCAAAAAGGAATCTTGATTACTTTTGGAATAATTCCTGATTATCCAGCTACCGGTTATGGTTATATTGAAAAAGGTGAAGTGATAGAAGATGGTATTTATTTCGTAAAACAATTTAAGGAAAAACCAGACCTGGATACAGCTAGAGCATTTCTTAAGCAAGGAACTTTTTTCTGGAATAGTGGAATCTTTTGCTGGACTTTAAGTTCTATTCGGAAAGCCTTACAAGAATTTATTCCAGAAACTCTGGATATAGCAGAAAAAGTTTTGCAATTAAAGCAATCTTTTGCTACCGAAGAAGAAATAGCTACTGTATATCGTAAAATGCCTCGTCTTCCCATAGACATTGGCGTGATGGAAAAAGCCAAATCACGAGCAGTTATTCCTGTTAATCTTGGCTGGAGTGATGTCGGTTCCTGGAAAGCTCTGGCAGATATTTCTTCTAAAGATAAAAATCAAAACACTTTCAAAGTAGACGGCTTTGCCCTTAATGCTAAGGACGATTATGTCTATAGCGATAAATTTGTTGCCCTTATTGGTGTGGATGGCCTCTGTATTGTAGAAACAGAGGATGCGATTCTGGTAACTTCTAAAGAACAGAGCGAAAGGGTCAAAGAGGTAGTAGAATATCTCCAAAAACAGCACAAAGATGAACTTTTTTAATGAATTTCGCTTTATAAAAATGGGAATTTTAGTCCCATATTGTTTAAGGCTGGAATGTAAAATGCTTTAATATTTAACAATAGTGAAATATAAAAGTGAGAGAATTTATGAAGAACAGATTTAAAGCCTTTTTGCTAATCTTAATGCTGATTTCAGTTATGGGAATTTGTTCAGCTCAAAAAGTTCAATTTAATATCAGTCCTGCTCAATTAAAACCAGGAGAAAAGGGTGTCCTTAAAGCTACTATAATAATTCAAGATTCTGATAAAAAGCAATCTTATGACCCCGCAGAAGGAGAAAATGGATATCTAACTCTTAAAGTGATTGGTTCTTATCCTCAATTGAATTTTCAACCAACTATCTATCCTGAACCAGACAAAAAAACAGATGGTATCTGGGAATATTATGGCAAATTCACCCTTAAAAAACCTTTCCTGGTTAAAGCTGATACTAAACCTGGAAAATTAAGCATTAAGGTAGAACTGCAATATGGGCTCTGTCATAAAAGTAGCGGATTTTGTGACCCACCTCAAACTGTGGAAGGAACGGTTCAGCTGGAAATACTTCCTGCATCAACCATAGCCACAACAGAGAACATACAAATTAGAGAAAATAATAATGAAAAAACAATGGATACTCTTTCTACAAGTGTTTCTACCACCACTAATGAAGAAACGCCATCAGTTCCAGCCAAAAAAGAAGAAAATGGGAATATCCTTATCTATATGTTATTAGCCATTCTGGGAGGCATTGTTTTAAATTTTACGCCCTGTGTGCTTCCTATTTTACCTATCAGAGCTATGAGTATGATTAATCAGGCTCAAAAAGACATAACTAAGTTGATGATGCATACTCTTTTATACACATTGGGTGTGCTTCTATCTTTTGGTGCTATTGCCGCTGTATTTGTGATTGCAAGAGCTTCTGGGGTTAATCTAACTTATGGTTTTTTGAGTCAAAGCGTAACCTATAATCTCATTATGATGAGCATCCTTTTTCTCTTTGGATTATCTTTATTAAATGTTTGGGAGATGACCTTACCAGGAATGAATGCAGCAGCAAAGGCAACCTCAAAGGGAGGATACATTGGTTCTTTCTTTAATGGAGTATTTGCGTTCTTGATGGGTTTTTCCTGTATGGGACCATTTATGGGACCAGCTTTAGAAGTAGCTTTTCGTCTATCATCACCAATGCTGGTTCTATTTTTCCTTTTGATTGGCTTTGGTTTTGCCTTACCTTTTATCGTTATCAGTCTTTTCCCGAAAGCGTTGAAAGCTCTTCCCAAACCCGGTGAATGGATGAATATATTCAAAGAAGCTATGGGCTTTGTGCTTTTATGGCTCACCTGGAAATATGTATCTAATGTCTGGAGTTTAACTAAAAGCGGTGCTTTTTTGATAAATACTTTGCTTTTTATATTCTGGATGGGCGTTGCTGCCTGGCTTTATGGACGTTTTGTCCGTCCTCAATATAAGAAATGGGTGCAATATTTATTGAGTTTTGTAGCAATCGCTATAATTATCTGGAGTGCTTCTTACTATCTTAAATGGGAGCCCGAAATGCAAGTTAATAAACAAGAACAAGTTCAAGTGCAAGGAATGCAACCAGCAGAACAAGAGGGATGGTATGTATTCACTCCTGAACTTCTCTATAAGTTGCAAGAAGAAGGTAAGCCAGTCTATGTGGAAATAGGAGCTGCCTGGTGCACTAATTGCAAAACCAATGAGAAGAAAGTGCTCAATCAAGAAGATATTATAGCTGAATTTGAGAAACGAGGAGTCATTCGTTTAAAAGGAGATTTCACTCGTGAAGATGCTGTTTTAAAAGATTTTATGTTGCAGTATGGAAGCATCGGTGTGCCCTTTAATATGCTCTTTATTCCAGGGAAAGAACCTATCAAAATGCCAGAATTATTTAGTAAATCAGACCTGAAGAAAGCTCTGGAGCAAATTCCAGTAAAGGAGAAGCAATGAAAAGAAATCTATTTCTCCTTATAAGTCTTGTAACCATATTATTTGTTGCCAGTTGTGACCGTTTTACTCACAATTTTCAACCACCTGTTTCAGTTAATTTAGAAACCGAATTATTTTCTCCTCTACAGGATACTCTTAATTCTCAAACAGAGAATCTGATAGATAGTGTGATGAACTTTTATGCTGAGGATTATCTGTATTATGGATTACAAAAAGAGGATATAAAAAATTGGTTACAGAGTATCTATAGTGTTACACCTCAAGCACAAGCAGAGGTTTCGCTTTTAAGCTCAGAAATGCTTTCCGATAGCACTGCTTTAGCTGATTGGAGATTGCTTATAACCACGGAAAGAGAGTCAACTGTGCTGGTGGATAGCCTCTTTCTTTCCGAACATATTGTCCAGCG
>MWCN01000034.1 GCA_002070045.1 Candidatus Cloacimonetes bacterium ADurb.Bin211 | reverse complement strand
GAACCTTACATTGTTCGTCCTACCAGTGAAACAATCATTGGAGCTTCCTTTGCTCGCTGGGTCAATTCCTATAGAGACCTTCCACTTCTCATCAATCAATGGGCTAATATAGTTAGATGGGAAATGCGTACTCGCTTGTTTCTTCGCACCACAGAATTTCTCTGGCAGGAAGGGCATACTGTTCACGAAACGGAAGAAGATGCTAGAGAAGAAACCTTGAAGATGCTGGATATCTATGCTAAATTTGCAGAAGAATACCTGGCTATTCCTGTGCTTAAAGGTGCCAAGACGGAAAGTGAGAAATTTCCCGGAGCAGTTGATACTTATTGTATTGAAGCTATGATGCAGGATAAAAAAGCTTTGCAATGTGGCACTTCCCACTTTTTAGGACAGAACTTTGCCCGAGCTTCCAATATTCGTTTTCAGAACAGAGAAGGTGAATTCCAATATGCCTGGACTACCTCCTGGGGTGTTTCCACTCGTCTTATTGGTGCTTTAATTATGACTCATAGCGATGATAATGGACTGGTGCTGCCACCCAAAATTGCTCCTGCTCATATCGCTATCATACCTATCTATCGTAATGAGCAAGAAAAAGATAGCGTTATGCAACTCGCTAATGTGCTCAATAAGGAATTAAGACACACTGATTGGGAAGGTATACCTATTCAAACAGAACTGGATGACCGTGAACTTACTTCCAGTGAACGCAACTGGTACTGGATTAAAAAAGGAATGCCTTTGAGAATAGAAATTGGTCCCCGAGACATTTCTACTAATAGTGTAATGATATCAAGAAGAGATGAAAATCCGAAAGACAAACATCGTGTTATGATAGATGAAGTGGTAAAATATTGCAAGACCACTCTTGCGGAAATGCAAAAAAATATCTTTCAGAGAGCTAAAGAGTTCCGTGAACAAAACACAGTCAAGATAGATGATAAAGAAGAATTCTACCGTTATTTTACTCCCCAAAATGAGGAAGAACCAGAAATTCATGGAGGCTTTGCTCATTCTCACTGGTGTGGCAACCCTCTATGTGAAGAAAAAATCAAAGAAGATTTGAAGGTAACCATCCGTTGCATTCCTTTAGAGGCAGAAAAAGAAGAGGGAAAATGCATTTATTGTGGTAAACCTTCATCCCAGCGTGTAATTTTTGCCAAGGCATATTAAGATGAGAAAAAGTGCTGTAATAACCATCGGCAATGAGATATTATTGGGAAAGACATTGAATACTAATCTGGCTTTCCTGGCTCAGGAACTGGCTAATTTAGGGCTTCCCGTAGATTATTCGGTAACCGTTAAAGATGAAGCTGAAGCCATTCACCAAGCTTTGAAACAATGCTGGGAAAAATATGATGTTGTCATCACCACTGGAGGTTTAGGACCTACCACCGATGATATAACTAAACAAGAAATAGCCTCGTTCTTTGGTAAAAAACTGGTCTTTAATGAAGAAGTCTGGGAACAGGTACAGAAGATTTTTGCAGCAAGGAATATGCCAACTCCTGAAATAAATCGCAGTCAAGCAATGGTTCCGGAAGATTTCATAGCTTTGAAAAATGAACGAGGTACTGCTCCTGGTTTATTCTATGAAGAAGGTGAAAAGAGCTTCTTTGCCTTTGCTGGTGTTCCGATGGAGATGAGACACATCTTCTTGACCCAGGCAAAACCAATTTTAGAAAAGAAATACGGAACTCAGGACAAGGTTATTCAAAAGACTATCCATACTTTTGGCATTGCAGAATCAGCCTTAGCGGAACTGTTATCCGATTTCCAGACACCTGATAAGGTCAATTTTGCCTGGCTTCCTCAACCAGGAAGAGTAGATCTCCGTTTTTATGGAACTGACGCTCAAGCTATAGAACAAGCTTTTAATGAGTGCTATCCAAAAGTAAAACAATACACCTGGGGATTTGATGATGATACTCCCGTAAGCGTTTTACATCACATCTTAAGAGAGAATAAGTTATACCTTTCTGTGGCAGAATCCTGCACCGGTGGTCTTGTTCAAAAAATGATTACTGACCTGGCTGGCTCTTCCGATGTATTCTTAGGTGGAGTAGTTAGTTATGCCAATGATGTTAAAATCAAAGTATTAAAAGTAAGACCTGAAACACTCAGTAAATATGGTGCTGTCAGTGAAGAATGTGCTGGTGAAATGGTTCAAGGAGTGAAAGAATTGACTGGTTCAGATCTGGCTATATCTACCACTGGAATTGCTGGACCTGATGGAGGTACTCTTGAAAAGCCAGTAGGAATGGTCTGTTTCGGTTTTTCTGTTCTTAACAAAATCTGGAGTATGACTCGTATTTTCAATGGAGATAGAGAACTTATTCGTCTACAAGCAGCTGAGTTTGCTCTCTTGAATTTAATCCAATATCTACAAGGGCATAAATTTTGAAGGTTTTAATTGTAGGCAGTGGTGGGCGTGAACATTCCTTAGCAGAAGCTTTTGCCAGGGATATAAATAAGTCGGACATCTATGTTGCTCCTGGAAATGGAGGCATTGCCTTAGACTATAAATGCTTACCTCTACGCAGTAAAGAAGAAATCGTTAAGTGGTGTAAAGAAAATCGCCCTGAACTGGTGATGGTAGGACCGGAACAATATCTGGCAGAAGGTTTATCTAATAGCCTGAATGCTGAAGGTATCCCCTGTGTTGGTCCTTCTCAAGAAGCTGCCAGAATTGAAAGCAGCAAAATATTTGCTAAAACCTTAATGACTAAGTACCACATTCCCACTGCTTCCTATGTTGCATTTGAAGATAAAGACCAGGCTTTAGCTTATGTTCGTTATATGGGCACATATCCTCTGGTAATCAAGGCAAATGGACTTGCCGCTGGCAAAGGTGTTATCATTGCTGATAGCCAGAAAGAGGCAGAAAATGCTATTCAGAATCTGGGAAATAAGATAGTAGTTGAAGAGTATTTGAAGGGCTGGGAAGTATCTCTATTCGTAATAACCGATGGCAAAGATTATAAGACCACTATCTTCTCTCAAGACCACAAACAACTGGGCGAAAATGATACAGGTCCAAATACAGGTGGTATGGGAGCTTTTGCTCCGGTAAAAGAAGCGGAGCACTATCGTGAACAAATAGAAAAGCAAATCATTGCACCTACCCTGGAAGCATTGAACGCTGAAGGATGCCCTTATAGAGGTTTTCTTTATTGTGGATTGATGATAACAGCTGATGGACCTAAAGTTTTAGAGTTCAATTGTCGTCTGGGAGATCCTGAAACTCAGGCGATTCTTCCTTTACTACAAACTTCTTTTACCGATATCTGCTATGCTATCCTGAATAATAAGGTTTCAGATTTAGAACTACAATGGAGCCCACAAAGTAGTGTTTGTGTAGTACTCGCTTCGCAAGGCTATCCTGGCACTTTCCCTACCGGATTTCCTATTATTATCAAATCTTCTATTGATAGTAAGATATTTTATGCAGGAGTGGAAAATAGAGATGGACAACTGATTACTTCTGGAGGAAGAGTTCTATCCCTGGTAGCTCTTGGCAAAAATCTATCGGAAGCGCGTAGAAAAGTTTATAAAGATGTAAATAAAGTTGATTTTAACGGAAAATACTTCCGCAGAGATATTTCTTTACGGAAAAATAAGCTTTAAGATTAAGAGATATTTATGAAGAAAATAGTTTTATCTTTGCTTTTACTTGTCCCCGCAATATTTATAACTGCACAATCCAGGATTATCAGTCAAAGTCCAAATGAAATAATCTTTGAATTTACTCTTCCTGAATACCAGATTGACTACTTGAATATAAATGGAAACACCTGGCAACAAATAGTTTCAGATGAAGGAACAGTTTTAGAAAAAGAAGGTTATCCGCAAGTCTTATTCTTCCACGAAAATATCGCTATACCTATTGATGGAGATATCTCGGTTAAAGTATCTAATATTACGAGCACCACTTTAAAAAATATAAACCTGAAACCCATAGAAAAGTTGGTAGTTCAAGATAATAAAGTTGATTACCAATTTTATCAGGATACCAAAGCCTATAGAAGTAAACAACTTTATCCTTTAGAAATTGTTCAAGCAGGAAAAAGTGCTTTTATAGGAGATCGCCGATTTGTCCCACTGCAAATTTTCCCTTACCAATATAAAGCAGCAACAAAAGAATTGATTGTTAATAACAAGTTTAAAGTAGAAGTCCGGATTCTGGGAAGCAAATCTGCTTCACCTGGTTGGCAATTAAGTGAAAATCCAATTGACCAGGTTGGAGATTTCTTTTTTCTAAATAATGCCACTTCCAAAAGCTGGAGATTAGCTAAAGCCAAAGATACCAGTTATCAATCTCCGAAGAACGGTACAAGTACCGTCAATGAAATCCAGATTATTGTCAATCAGGAAGGAATTTACAAGGTCTCCTATGAGCAGTTGAAAGACTTTGTCCAGATTATGACTGATTCTTTACAGGTGGAAATGGCATGGGATATTGATACAGTTGACCCCCGTCGCTTAGAATTAACGGATGAAAAAGGTCCTGTCCCTATTCATTTTAATGGGGAATCGGACGGACATTTTAATAGAGGAGATTACTTTGAATTTTTCGGTGATCGCCATTATGGTGATACCTGTTATAATGATGATTACACAGATGAAAATGTTTATACTCTATATCTAAAATCTGGATTAGGTGCCAGAATGGCAGTAGAAAATGGAGGTTTAGTAAATTCCAATCCCGCTCAATATATAGTTCCTGATGCCTATGAACAAACCGTCCATTTTGAACAACAATTATTAATGGATAAATTGGGACATAGCTGGTCAGAAAGTAATCCCTCTTTTTATAAAGAGGATAACTGGTTCTGGCGAAGGATTAAAGCCCCTGACTTAGATATCATCCCCTTCCAGTTGCAGTATCCAAAAGATAGTGTTATGAGACGTGCTCGAGCAAAAGTTTCTTTGTATGGACTAACTTATGCCACTTCTCTGGCACCTGGACAATATGACCATAATGCCACTGTAAGAATAAATCAGGCTATGATAAATACTCATAACTGGGTAGGACAAACTGAACAAATCTTTGAAAATGAAACACCCTTTGCCAATTCTTATCTTTATCACGGAACAAACAATATGTACATAAGTCTCTCGGGCAATACGGCATCTGGAACCCTTGAACAAGTTTTACTGGACTATTTAGAACTCACTTACTGGCGTGAATATAAGACCAGTGAGGATAAAATAAAATTCACTAAACCATCCGACCGTCCCGCTGGATTATATCAATTTGAAATCAGTGGTTTTAACAATAACGATGTCTCCGTTTATAAAATAGGTTCAAGTATTTTTAATAACTTGCAAATAGAACCTTTTGCGGTTAATGGAGGAGCTCCCTGGACTGTATCTCTACAGGATAGTGTGTATTCTACCGATGTTGTTTATTACGCGGTCACGGAAAGTAAAAAACTAACTCCTTTAGAGTTTAGATTAAATCTGCCTTCTGATTTAAGAAACCCTGCTAACGCTGCAAATGTAATATTAGTAAGTAATAAAGATTTACTTGCATCAGAAGGAGCAGACCTACTGGTCAGTACCTGGGAAACGGATGGCTATGTTGTTGCTAAAGTTGATTATCAGGATATATTTGATGAATTTAATTATGGAATAAGGTCTGCAGAAAGTCTAAAAGAATTTTTCCATTATGCTTATAATAATTGGTCTTCTCCACAACTTAATTATGTAGTTTTATTAGGTGAAGGTATAAATGATGAGCGTGATAATAGTCCGCATCGTCAATATGCTTTAGTGCCGGTTAAAAAAGTATGGACGGTAAATCATGGTGCTACTGCCAGTGACACCTGGTATGGAACAATTGTAGGAGATGACCCCATTCCAGACATTATAATAAGTCGAATTAATGCCTGGAACCCAGAGCAAGTTCTTGCCTATGCACAAAAAGCTTATGATTATAGAAACGCTCTCCATACTAATAGATTGTGGAATAATCATATCACTTTAAGTGCTGGAGGCACCGTTGGTTCAGCTCAAAATACCTTTGCTCTTCAATCGGAACGCATAAGAAGAAAGAGTATCCCGCAGGATTATAGAGTGACCAGAGTTTATGGCTCTTCTCAAGGTGTAAATTCTGGTTATTATGGGAGTTCACCTCAATTAAAGGAAGCCATTAATACTGGAACTCAATATCTACAATTTATGGGACATGGTGGTTCTGGGATCTGGGCAGATTATAATCTGCTAAACTTGAGTGATATAGCCACTTTAAATAATCAAACTTATCCTATCGTTGTGAGTTTAGCTTGCTATTGCTCTGCTTTTGATACCAATGGATTAGGCAGCATTAGTGAAGCCTTTATAATGCAACCCAATAAGGGAGCTATTGCCACCTTTGGGTTCACTGGTTTAAGCTATGAATACTCTGATGAAGAATGGTCCTTAGCTTTCACTGAAGCAATCTATAAGCATAACTTCCCCACTTTAGGACAAGCTTTTCAATACACCTTAGCCAGGTTTACTGGTTCTAATGGAAACCTGGGCATAACCTATGCTTTAACTTATGGAGCTACTCTATTAGGTGACCCCTTAATTAAATTGAAAAAACCTATTACCGACATTTTAGTAAATCCAGATGAAGCCATTTTAATGCCAGGTGATACTCTAAACGTGAGAGCTCAATTTCCTCAGGATGTTATTGCTGCAAGGCTATATATCCAGGATAATGCTGAAATTATTTTAAATATACCCTATGATTTACCAGTAATAAATGGCAGCTACACTGCTGAATATATCATTCCTGCCAATATCCAGCCTCCTTATACCCGGCAAATTTTCCTGGCTGGATATTCTGATACTGACGAGTATATAGGAAGGTCTGTTTTTGGAGTAGGTCGTTCTGCATTAACTCATATTAAGACTATTCCGGAAAATCCTGCCTGGAATGATTCTATTTCTTTTATGGCTAAGCTTTTCAGCAATGAGGAGGTGCTCTCTATTAAAACTACGGTTTGTGTTGATAGCACTGCTTCAGGAGCTATCTGGTTAGATTTACCTATGCAAGCTTACCCAGATTTAGAATATAGTTATATCACCATAAACAAATTACCCCCTCAATCACCCGGAAAAGAATACTTCTTTAAATATGTAATCACTACTGAAAGTGGCAACTATGAATCTGTGCTGTATAGCTATATAACCAGATTACCAGACCTCTATTTAAAAGATATTCAGCTGGAAACAACAAATTCTGAGCAAAAACTTAAAGTTCTGGTGCAAAATATAGGCAACGCTGCTTCTTTAACTACTGATATCAATCTCTACAGTCAGGTGCCAAATAGTCCGGAAACTCTTGTACAAACTCTGAATATTCAGCCCATTGCAGTTAGTGAAGAAATATGGGTTAATTTCTCCTTAGAAGACCTTCCTCAAGCTAATATAGGGACAATAACCTTAAAAGTAAAAGTCAATGTATCTGGATCTTTCCCGGAATCCCACGCTAACTATAATGAAAGCAATGTTATCTCATTAACTACCAGCTTTAACTATTATACGGTCACGAATACAGGTTCTGTTATACAAAGTGTAGATCAAAATGTTACCTGTGAAATACCTCCAAATCTGGTTCCAGGTGGAATAAATTCTATTTTCTACATTAACAGTGTGGGAACTTTTACCGCAAATAGTCAACCAGATATCTATCCTGTAAAATTAAAAAGTTATGATAGTTCACCCTCTATTCCTGCTTCTAATGCCTATGAAATTAGAACGCTTGATCCTGCTCTGGTGGATTCCACAGGAACATTTATAAATAACAAAAAGATAAAGCTCACCTTTTACTATAGCACCAATGACCCGGATACTCAGAATCTGGAAACAGAAAATTCCTTTAAGATTTATCGTTGGGAAGATTCCGGGAAAAAATGGATATTACAAGGCGGGAATATTTCAACTGCTGAGGACAAAGTCAATTTTGAAGTACCTAAACCCGGTATCTATACCATATATCGGAATTGTGACCGGATTAGACCATCGATAGATATCAATGTGCAAGAACAAGAATTTACCGTCGGAGGTTATATCTCCGGAACTGGAACAATGTCACTATTACTTAGTGATGGTAATGGAATTGATGTGTTTGATAATTCTATTCAACTTTATCTGAATGGTAATAAAGTCCCTGAAGAAGATTACACTGTCACCATCAACTCCGAGGATTTGAATAGAATCCCGATTAAATATCAGCTCAATTTAAGTAAAGGAACCTACACCCTGGTTATAGATTGTCAGGATGTGAATGGCAATTTCAATACTCGCGAAACGCAATTCTTTGTAAATAATACCTTTGATATAAAAAATATCGGCAATTACCCCAATCCCGTTCTGGGAGTTACCGAAGACCCAAAAAACCAGGGCAGAACTCGTTTTACCTATGTATTAACCGATGATGCAGATGAAGTGACAATAAAGGTTTATACCGTAGCAGGTCGTCTGGTTAAGACCTTTAAAAATCTTCCCACTGGTGTCGGATACCATGAATATCCCAGAACAGTCTATGGATGGGATTGTAAAGATGAGTTTGGCTATTATCTGGCTAATGGAGTCTATTTCTACAAGGTTATAGCCAAA
>MWCN01000033.1 GCA_002070045.1 Candidatus Cloacimonetes bacterium ADurb.Bin211 | reverse complement strand
CACTCCATCATAAGGTGCTACAGCAATATTAGAGGTATCCATAGTAGCGATTCTTTCCATTCCCGTTCCTACTATTGGTGCTACAGGATTTATCAAAGGGACTGCTTGCCGTTGCATATTTGAGCCCATTAAAGCACGATTAGCATCATCATGTTCCAAAAAAGGAATAAGAGCAGCGGAAACCGATACCATCTGCTGAGGTGAAACATCCATAAACTGTACTTTTTTAGGGTCGACAGAGATAAAATCACCTTTGTAACGAGCGAACACAGATTCGTCTATGATTTGTCTCTTTTCATCAAGATTTACATTACATTGAGCAATGATATATTTTGCTTCTTGTGAAGCATCAAGGTATTCATATTCATCGGTAACATATCCATCTACTACCTTTCTATAAGGGGTTTCTATGAAACCAAACCGATTAATTCTGGAATAGATAGTTGGTGAAACAATCAAACCAATATTAGGTCCTTCAGGAGTCTCAATAGGACACACTCTTCCATAGTGAGAAGGATGAACATCTCTTACTTCAAAACCTGCCCTTTCCCGAGTTAATCCCCCGGGTCCTAAAGCAGATAAAGCTCTTTTGTGTCTCAGAGCAGCAAGAGGATTGGTTTGTTCCATAAATTGTGATAATTGACCGGTGAGGAAAAATGACTGCACTGCGGCAACCAAGGCATTACTATTAACCAAATCATGGATAGTTACTTCATCAATATTAGAGATAGACATTCTTTCCTGAATTATACGAGCTACATTAGCTAAACCAATTTTGTATTGGTCCTGTAATAACTCACCAACAGTTCGCACTCTACGATTAGAAAGGTCATCTATATCATCAATGTCATCTTTATCGTTGTAAATATTAATCAGAGTCTTGAAGATATGGACAAAATCTTCTACTGTGAGAGTCAAACATTTGGGATCAACATTAATACCCAGCCGTTCGTTCATCTTATATCGTCCCACTTCAGCGAGATTATAACGTTTTTCATTGAAAAACATTCTCTCAACCAAACTTTTTGCTGCTTCTAAGGGGGCTTCTTCACCTGGTCTCATTAGGGTATAAATCTTTTTAAGAGCTTCTTCCTGATTATTTGTAGGGTCCTTAGCAATAGTATTTTCCAGGACTTTTCGCGCTATTTCATAATCCGGGTCTATTACTTCTACGGTTTTAATTTTAAACTGTTCCAATTGCTTTATTAAAGTATCTGTTAACTGTTCGTTAGCAAAAGCAACCGGTTCTTTACTTCCTTCAACTACAATATCTTTAAAGAGATAACAGCCCTTAGCCTCTTTTAACTTCAAGGTCTTAGTTTCGTAGAAAACTCTTCTCAATTCTTCATTAGTAGATATTCCGATGGCACGAAGCAAAGTAGTGACCGGTAATTTTCTTCTTTTATCAATATGCACGAACATAACATCATGGATATCAATATCAAAATCTAACCAGGAACCGGTATATGGAATAACTTTAGCAGCATAAAGAGTTTTACCGCTTGGATGTTTTTCTTCAGAGAAGTAGACTCCTGGGGAACGTTGTAACTGCGAGATAACCACTCTTTCTGCACCATTAATGATAAAGGTACCCTGTTCAGTGATTAAAGGTATTTCTCCTAAGAAAACATCCTGTTCTATAGTATCTCTATGTTCGCGTGTACCTTCTTTTTGTTCATAAATGCTAAGTCTCAACTTAGCCTTTAGTGGAGCCTGATAGGTTAAATTTCTTTCCCGACATTCATCAATAGAGTATTTCTCTTGCAATACATTATATTCTTCAAATTCAAGCAAGAAATTACCCTTATTGTCCTCAATAGGAAAGACAGATTCAAAAACTTCTTGCAGACCTTGTTTTTCTCTTCTTTTAGGATGCACATCCTTTTGCAAGAAGTCATTGAAAGAATCCACTTGCATAGCAAGTAGATTAGGTATTTCAACTTCCGAGATGCCCAATTCTGCAAATCTTTCGGAAATTCTGGAATAACTCTTGATCTTTCTCAAAAGCTCACTCCTTTTTGATTGATAAACATAGTATATTTATTATTGCTTATAACCTCAATAAAATGCCCTTGAATTTGCCCTAAGTTCACAAAATAATATACGAAATGGTAGAGTGAAAAGCACAATTGGTCCAAAAAAAGTCCCGCAGGACTTTTTTTGGACATTAACAAGATATTGTGCCACTACTCTATTTGATTTCGACAGAGGCACCGACTTCTTCTAATTTCTTTTTGATAGATTCGGCTTCTTCTTTGCTAACTTTCTCTGCGACTACTTTGGGAGCTCCATCTACCAGGTCTTTTGCTTCCTTTAGTCCCAGCTTTGTAATCTCACGAACTACCTTGATAACATTAATTTTCTTTTCACCTGCACTGTTCAAAACTACATCAAATTCAGTTTTTTCTTCCTGAGTTTCAGTTGTTCCAGCAGCAGGAGCAGCCGTAACAGTCACCGGAGCAGCAGCAGATACTCCAAATCTTTCTTCCATTTCTTTGACAAGTTCAGAGAGTTCAAGCACGGTCATCTCGGAAATCAGA
>MWCN01000032.1 GCA_002070045.1 Candidatus Cloacimonetes bacterium ADurb.Bin211 | reverse complement strand
AAAGGCAGTTCCACAGGTTCCACATCTTTCTTAAATTGAGAAAGATATTCTTTATCCATCATTTCCATTATTTCATTTTCATCAGCATCTCCATAGAGGAAAATATAGGAATTAGAAGGATGATAGTGCTTTTTATGAAAGTTGATAAAATCTTCATAAGTGAGTTGAGGGATTTCCTTAGGATTACCACCGGAATCGTATTTATAAGGTGAATCGGGAAATTGAGCAATCTGATTGTTTAATTCAATCAGGTTATCTGGCGAAGAATAAGCTCCCTTCATCTCATTATAGACCACACCAATAATCTTAAGCTCATCTTCAGGGTCTTTAATATCATAATGCCAACCTTCCTGACTCAGGATATGTGGTTGCTCATAAATTTTAGGGAAAAACACTGAATCCATATAGACCCGAGCAAGATTATAAAAATCCTTATTATTAGTGCTGGCTACAGGATAAAGAGTCATATCCGAATCAGTCATTGCGTTGATGAAAGTGTGCAACGACCCTTTGATCAGCTCCATAAAGGTGGATTTTGCAGGAAAATTCTTTGAACCATTCAGTACTGAATGTTCCATTATATGTGGACAGCCGGTATTATCCTGAGGAACAGTTTTAAAAGTGACACAGAAAACTTTGTTATTATCCTCACATTTAACATTCAGAAAATGGGCTCCACTCTTCTTATGTTCATAGTAATAAGCGGTTGCTGAGATTTCTTTTATCTCACGAGTTTCAAGCAGTTCAAACCCATATTTTTCCACCTGCTTCTTCATTATATTCTCCTAAATAAGTTTATATTCCTTCAAAATATTATGTAGTATCTCTCTGTTGTTATCCATTAAAGGACACATAGGTAAACGGAATTCCAGTTGTAGCATTCCCATCATATGCAAAGCCTCTTTAACGGGAATAGGATTGGTCTCAATAAACATAGCTTGATGTAGTTTCAGCAGATTTTGATGCTGTTTTGCGGCATTGATAAAATCACCTTTTAAACAAGTATGTATATGCTCACTCAATGCTTTTGGAATAATATTTGCCGTAACTGAGATACAACCCCTTCCCCCAATAGCCATTATAGGATAGTTCATTGCATCTTCACCACTTAATAGTGCAAAACCTTCTGGAGCATCACGAACAATTTCCGTTGCCTGTACTAAATTACCACTTGCTTCCTTTATTCCTGCAATCTGAGAACATTGACGGGCAAGTTTTACTACTGTAGAAGAAGTAATATTCACTCCTGTTCTTCCGGGAACATTATAGATAACTATAGGAATGTTAGTTTTCTCTGCAATAGCCAGAAAATATTCTTCCATACCCTTCTGAGTAGGCTTCACATAATAAGGGGTTATTATCAACGCATAATCTGCTCCTAATTCCTGAGCCTGTTTAGTATCCGCTAGCGTATGGCTAAAATTATTGCTTCCAGTGCCAATTATCACTGGAACTCTATGATTTATTTTTTGCATAGCAAACAACAGCAATGCTTCTCTCTCATCCGATGCCAGACTGGAAGCTTCTGCCGTAGTCCCTAAGAGGACAATTCCATCGGTCCCATTCTCTAAATGAAAATCTATTAGCCTCTCCAGGGCTACATAATCTATCTCTCCATGCTTAAATGGAGTTACTAAAGCCACAAAGGAACCTTGTAACATAAGTACATCTCCTTAAATATTTGCTATTATTTGATATTTAAACATTTAATAATCTAATGATACAAGTTTTTTCTGCATATTCTTGTTTATCCAAAAAACATAGATATTATTTTCCGTCAATCTAAATATTAGAACCAGTATGGGATTCAACATTGGTTTTCGGATAATCCCAGAATGAAATATGAGAAAGGATACTAAATGATAATTGCAACCTTCCCTTTTATCTATTTCAATAATTATATCCTAAGATTACTAATAGGTTTCTTCTTTTTTATTAAATTTATTATATATTCATATCAGATATCTTTAATAGAGTAGCTATTTAAATAAAAAGTTTTATCTATATTAGAGTTTTTTATTGTCATTCTGATAGTTGTTAAGTCTACCTTATCTCTATCTTGACGCTTTTATTAGGAAAGACCTAAGGAGGAAACAAGTAATTGAATAATTTCAATTTCATTAGTAAGTTATAGAGAGATAAGAAGAAGAAGATAATTAATACACTTTTAATGAGTTAAAGTAAAAGTGAGTATTTGCTAATGTTCTATTTTCTAATATTTATAATGAAAGCATTTTAAGAAAGCTTAAAAATGAATCAGGACTCCAGAAGAATGACAACGCTATCAATAATACTTCCATCTAAACTGTAAGCAGTGCAAATCAGTGCATTTCTTTCCCGGGTAAGAATAAAGTAATTATAGGAAGAGCAAAAGATTTTACTATATGGATGTTGAGAAAGTGAAGGACGAAGAGAGCCTCCCGCACCTCCTGAGACAAAAAAGTGGAGGTTTTTCCACTGTAAATGCTCATAATTATGGTCGTGACCCGAAAAAACCGCAATAACCTTATTAGAAACGAAAAGTGCAGGAAGATACAGTGCCCAATCATCATTTCCATTATGATAGCCACTGCTGAACACAGGATGATGCATCAGGATAATTTTAGGTTTTAAAGGGTTGGAATTGAATGTTTCTATAAGCCAGTTAAATTGTTCAGAATGCGGCAGTAGGTCAAGAGTACTATCCAGAATGATAAAGAGTAAGCTATCGTGTTCTACTGTGTAGTAAGTTTGACTTAAGAAGGGGAAGTTTTTCAAGAATAACTCAGAAGAGGAATCGTGATTTCCCTTAACTGGATAGAGAGGACACAAATCAGTAAATGGTTTATAACACGTAAAGAACTTATCATATTCTTCCTGCTTTTTTCCATCAGCAGTTAGATCTCCCAGATGGAAGGTAATATCTGGTTGGTATTTGATTATAGCTTCAACTACTTGTTTATGAATATCATTATTTCCTTGAGAATCACCATAGATAGCAATAACCGCATAAATAGATGAGAGAAAAAGGAAAAGGAAAAGGAAAAGAAGAGATTTTTTATAGAAAGAACCAGAATTCATTGCAGTAGTTTAACATACTCAGCTTGAAACCGTTGTAAATCCTGCCAGGCAGGTTTTTTCCAGTTTGGATTTCTAAGTAAAGCAGAAGGATGGTAGGTCACAAAAGTTTTGATTCCTTGAAAGCTATGAGTAGTCTGACGCAGTTTCTCCATACTTAGTTTTGTATTAAGCAAAGTTTGAGCAGCAACCAATCCCAGCATAAGAATCAATTTGGGTTGAATGATATCAATTTGTTCCAACAGATAAGGTAAACAGGCTTCTCTTTCTTCAGGTTCAGGATTGCGATTATTGGGAGGTCTGCATTTCACAATATTACAGATATACACATCTTCACGAGAAAGATTTATTGCTTTAAGCATATTAGTAAGAAGATTACCAGCCGGACCGACAAATGGACGACCTGTTAGATTTTCTTGTTCGCCAGGACCCTCACCAATGAGCATAGCCAGAGCATCCGGATTGCCTTCACCATAGACAAATTTGATTCTTCCGGTATGGAGTTTACACTTTGTGCAGGTAGAATATTTAATACTTAGTTCTTTCAGGATTTCAGCTTTTGAAGAAGGGGGCAGAAATAATTCTTTAACACCGAGATTATTCAGCAATTCCAGATGCTGAATTAATTCGCGAGAAATCATAGGAACCGGTTAATCTTCTTCATCCTCAAAGTTATCAAGGTCATCCTCAAACTCGTACGATTCTTCTTCCTCTCCTTCCGTTTCGTCTATTTCTTCTTCCTCTTCTTCTTCGCTATAATAACGATGAGTAGTATCTGCTAATTCTTCAATATGTTCATCAGAATCGTCATAGGTTTCTTCTTCCAGTTCAAGTTCTTCTTCAGGATAGGGTAGATGTTCTTTAGCCATCTTAAGAGTAGCTTCTTCTATTTCTTTAAAGTAATCAGGAACTTCATTATCGGCTACATGATTCATAGCCATAACAGGAATTTTATCCGGGAAATGTTGCTTAACATAAGCAGGAAGCTGACTTAATCTCTGAGCTTCAAGATTAGCCAGAAGACAAAATAGATAGTCTATACCAGTTTTTTCAAGAAAAAGGTCAATTTTAGAATTATACATAATGATTACTCCTCTTCCAGAAAGTCCTTAATGGGCTCTGGATAACGGTTAGTGCGGTTTTCTTCACCGCGTATAATAGCCAACACATCTTTAACGGCACAGGAAAGCTCATCATTAATCACGAGATAATCATACTGTGGAATAAACTTAATTTCTTGTCTGGCAACCAGCAGTCTTTTCTCTATTTCTCGAGGTGAATCAGTATTTCTTTTAATGAGTCTTTCTCGTAATATTCTCATAGATGGTGGCATAATAAATATTTTAACATAGGGAATACTGGTAGAGCTAATTTGAGCAGCGCCCTGAACATCAATATCAAGAATGATATGATGTTGAGCAGCTAGACGGTCTTTAATAAAACTGATAGAAGTGCCATACCAGTGACCAAATACTTGAGCAGTTTCCAGGAAATCCCCCTCTTCACGCCGACGCAAAAATTCCTCTTCCTCAATAAAATGATAGTGCACTCCATCTTTTTCTTCTCCTCGAGGAGGTCTGGTGGTATAAGATATGGAATATTCTATGTCCGCTCTTATTTTTCGCACTTCATTAAGAATTGTGCTTTTCCCACCTCCAGAAGGCGAAGAGAGGATAATGAGAAAATTCTTATTTTTTTTAATCACTGTTCATAAAGCTTCAATCAATTTAGAATAGTCACGGGGACTTAACAAATCTTCTAATTCTTCAAGATTAGAAAGATGAACCCGGAAAAGCCAGCCTTCTTCATAGGGTGATTTATTGATGATTTCCGGAGATTCTTCAGCTTCTAAATTTTTTTCTTCTATAACTCCACTGATAGGACTAACCAGATCTTCGGCAGATTTAACTGCTTCTATAGTGCCACAGGGCTCACCAGCAGAGACTTTAGTTCCAATATCTGGTAATTCCAGATAGACAATATCGCCCAATTCTTTTTGAGCAAAATCGGTGATGCCAACAGTGGCAATCCCATTATCTACTCTAACCCATTCGTGTGTTTCTGTGTAGTATAAATCGTCAGGAACCAGCATTTTCTTCTCCCTTAATCTATTTTAAAGCCAAATTTGAATAGCTATATATTGTGTCAAGGACAACTTCAATAAGTATACCTAGAAGCAGAATAGATGAGAGTATATAAAGAAAAGGACGCAAGCTGTTAACGCCTGCGTCCTTTTCTTTGTGAGGCTGGTTTATTGAATAACTATCTCTTTCTGCGGGGTTGGTTCTTTCTTCGGAATAATCAGGTGCAACACACCATCTTCCATTTTAGCTGAAATCTTAGAGACATCAGTGTTATCAGGAAGAAGCAGGTTACGACGATAATTACCACTATAGCGTTCGCAGCGATAGACAGTACCTTTCTTCTCTTCCTTGGTCTCTTCAACATTGGCTTCAATCAGAAGCTGATTATCGTGCACCGAGATTTTGACATTGTCTTTCTTGAATCCGGGCAAGTTAGCCAGTATCTCATATTCTTTATCTCTCTCTATGATATCCATTGGCATAGCCCGGAAATTCTCTTCTTCAAAATCTTCCTCAAAAGCACGATTGAAAAATTCATCAAACATATTTAACATCGTGCTCATCGGGTTAATCTCAGAAGTTCTACGAGATGGTACTAGTTTCATTTTA
>MWCN01000031.1 GCA_002070045.1 Candidatus Cloacimonetes bacterium ADurb.Bin211 | reverse complement strand
TCACAAGATTGGTGCTGATCTGGCACATGAGGTGCTCAAAGGAAAATATGAATATGTACTTAGTACACACATTGACAAAGGGCATATTCACAACCATTTGATTTTCTGTGCTGCAAACTTTGTTGATTATCATAAATACATATCAAACAGAAAGTCTTACTATCAAATCAGAAAAGCGAGCGACCGATGCTGTAAGCAATATGGCTTATCTGTTGTTGTTCCAGGTGAAGAGAAAGGGATGTGTTATAAAGAATACCTTGCCCAAAAGTCTGGGATAAGTTGGAAAGATCGCTTGAAGAAAGCTATAAACCAATCTGTAAAATACAGTTCTTCATTTGAAGAGTTTACTTTAAGAATGAATCTCGCTGGTTACGAAGTCAGACAAGAAAAGCATCTTACATTTCGCGCAGAAGGGCAACAGCGTTACATAAGCTCAAAGACTTTGGGAAATGCTTTTACTCAGGAACGTGTTACAGAAAAGGTAAACAGAAATACAGACAAGCAAACTATTTTGAAACCAGAACGGGATTTACGGCTTCTCATCGACATAGATAATGCAATCAAAGCTATGCAAAATCCAAGATATGCACAAGCTCTCAAAGTTCAAAACCTTAGGAGGACTGGTAGGACTTTGAACTATTTGACCGAGCGAGGAATTGACAGCTACACCAAGCTTGATATAAGGTACTCGCAAATCAAGGTCGCTTTTGACCAAACCAAAGCAGAAATTAAGAATCTCGAAAAGAAAATCGCTGAACTATCAGCTATTGTGAAGCAGCTGAGCGTCTTAGAGAAAACGTCATCTATAGATGCGCAGAGTGATGCTTCAAAGACAAGCTATCAAACCTTGGCTGACATCGCCTCAAAGTTCCTTTCAGAAAAAGGTATAAGACCGCCTTATCCTTCAACAGTAACGATGTTAGATGAAGTCAAAAATATGGAAGTGGAAAAAGAAAGAATATACCGAAGTTTTTATCAACTTAAGACAGATTGGAAACAAATTCAAATCGTAAGAAAAAACATTGAACAGCTTATTCGTCCTGGGGGTAGCCTTAGTATGGAGAAAGAATAAAGTCATTTTTCCAGATTCACAAAATGGGTTCCATCCAGCAGCAACTTGGCTATACTTCTTTTGAAGCATGATAAACTTATTATCAAGGTTGATACAGCGAAGGAGTGTTTTTTGTATCCGGAGAAAGAAAGTTCCAAAATCGAATTAAAGAGAGAATTAACCGATTCCTTTCTTAAAACTGTTAGCGCTTTTGCCAATTATGATGGGGGAAAAATTGTCTTTGGCGTCTCAGAAAACGGCAGTATCGAGGGCATTGTTGATCCTGAAAAAACACGTCTTCAGCTTGAGAACAAGATTAATGACAGCATTTCTCCAAGACCAGATTTTGTTCTCAACACGGTTAGCTTTGAGGAAAAGCAAATCGTGGAATTAACAGTAAGCAAAGGAAAGAACGCGCCCTATCTTTATAACGGTCGAGCTTATAAAAGAAGTGATACGTCTTCCACGCCGTTGGATCCCAATGAGTTACGTAGACTTTCTCTAGATAGCAGCACCATGACCTTTGACCAACTGCCATCGAATGAAGAGGAATTGAGCTTCAAAGTACTGGAGCGTTGGTTGCAAGAGACGGTCGGTCTCAAGAAACTTGGCGATGATTCATTGCGTACACTTGGCTTAATGAAAGGCGATCAATTCTTGCGCTCCGCTGAATTATTGGCTGACATAAACCAAAACGCTCAATCTGCAACCATCATAGTCCGTTTTGGGAAAACCATCTCTGAGTTTATGGACCGTGTGGATCTGACTCACCAGTCATTACTTTCGCAATACCAAGGCGCGTTGGAAATGTTTGATAAATGGTATCAGCCTTATGAGGCTGTAGATGGCTTTATAAGAGTCCCAAGAATTCAAATCCCCAGAGATGCCTATCGCGAAGCCGTTGCCAATGCTCTCATTCATCGTCGTTATGACCAAGGTGGTGCAGTTCAAGTCGCGATGTATGAGGATAGAGTTGAAATTACATCGCCTGGCGGTTTGCCGGAAGGGATTAATGAAACCGCATATCTCTATAGCCAGCTATCCATTCCAAGAAACCTAATTTTAGCTGAAGTTTTTCACCGTCTGCACTTGATTGAAAAGTTCGGAACCGGTATCGACCGCATCCGAAAGGAGTACGAGCCATATGCCTCCAAGCCACACTTCGAAGTTTCCGATGTGCTGATCAAGATTGTCTTGCCTGTCATTGATTACAAAAAACAGCCTGAAGAAATATCTTTGGAAGAACTTATTTTAACGACCATTGGAAACTCAGATGGAGTAAGTCGTTCTGAACTAGATCTTGTTACTGGTCTGCAACGAACTCGCCTTACAGAAGTGCTGAACGAATTGATATCAGAAGGAAAAATTGTACGAACTGGTGGTGGGCGTAGTGTTAGATACAAATTGAAATACAATTAATCTACCGCTCATTCGACCTTTTCGGTAGATAAAGCGGTAGTTCTTTGCCCAACTAAATGTGTCTCTTATGAAGAATTCATCGTGGGTATACAATCAGGAATTATTATCATAAGGAGTAGTTGGGATGGAATTTAAAGAAATACTATTATCCGATTTGGGTAATGGCAACTTGGCAATCTTAACGGGTGCAGGAATTTCCGTATCACAACCAGCAGGATTCCCTCTTGCATATAATATCTCGAAAAAAATACTAAATATTTTGACTTCTTCTGCAGGTTTTCCCCTTGGTGAGTGTGTTTTAAACGAAATAATTAAACGAACTCAGATGGAAAGATTGTGGGAGTCCGTGGATCGAGCAAGTAATAATGGTATACTAGGGACTATTCCAATGCTCGAAAAGGGAAAACCAAATTTAGACCATCATTTTGTTTTAAAACTAAGCCAGAAATTTAATATAAATACTATTTTCACTCTTAATTTTGACAATTATCTAGAAGAAGCATTTTTGCAATGCAATGGTGCAATTTCCAACTTAACTGAAACTAGCCAACCTTATATCTCTCGTTTAAAGAAAAACTCGGATTCCTATTTAGAAATTGTTCATCTCCATGGAAGAAACGATTCTGGAGATATCAGCTCTTTAGCCACTACTATCTCCACCACTGGAGTAGCACTGGAGAAAGAAAAAGAGGATATTCTGCTGTCTTCAATTAAAGATAAATCAATTATTTGTTTAGGCTACTCAAATGGTGATTATGACACCTTTCCTCTTATCGACAGATTTTGTGAGAAAGTATATTGGTATGACTATAAGCATGGTCTTTCACAAAATGTTTATGAATTAGTTAGAGAATATCCAGAAAAGTATCTATTGTTAAATGACGAAAAGGGCATTGGGATTTCGAAATTCCTTGAAAACTGTATAAATGATGATGCAGATTGGCAAGCGATAAAAGATTTAGTGTCTAGCCAAAAAGATATAAAAGAAGCAGATTTATTTTGCCATTTCGAACTAGCATTTTTACCATTGTTAGGGAGCAACGAGGGACATAGAAGATTAACCTCTCAAGTAGCATTAGAGACATTATTTCACGATATTGGCTTTTCAGATATGGAAGATACCATTCGGAAAAAAATTAATTCTAAACCAACACAAAAAAAGTATTATGCATACTACACTCACAATGTTGTGCAATCCGAATATGCAAAGAAAAATAAAAAGGTTTTTCGTTCAGTGTTACATTCGTTGCGTGCCTATATACATACCCCAAGCGATTATGCTTTATTAGATGTGGTCGGCAGTCTGATTGTTCTTTGGAAAATCTTTCCTATACCACTATGGATAATTAAAAAGCTCTGTGAACTTACGATTAGTTTAGTAATCAGACGCGGAGAAGCACAAAGTGTGCAAAAAGGTTTTTTTCTCCTCGGAGATATAAATCATTTTATAGCAGAAACTTGTTTTTGCCCCTCAACCGATGCAATCTATCGCGGATTTAAGCATTTGGTCTTTCGTAACTCGAAAACATTTCATTTATTGGATAGGTTGTGTTTTTTACTCACAAAACCGTTACGAAATATTTTTTTAAAATCGGCACTTAAGGAATATTCTAATGCAGTGCTTTTCCCATATGTCAACTCAGGTGTGAAGGTAAATATTGCCTATAATCTACTAGCTGCTTTGAGAGTTAGGGAGGTTTCGGCTGCGTTAGGGCATTCGGATGTGGATGATAGGATTGAAAAGGTATCTGAGGATGCACTCATTTTCTACATTCAGCAAAAAGAGAATGATGGTCAAGCTAATTGTTATGCAAGTTCTGGTATCAAAAACTACTATTCTGGGAATTCTGAAGATGCTAAAATAAAATTAAAAAAAGCATACGGCCTTTACTCAAAGCATTCCAGCGGAAAATCTAAGTCCGAATCCTTTCTTTTTCGTCTAGGTGTTAATGGAGATTAGAAGCTATGCCTCTCAAATTAAGAATGGCAAGTATTATTAAAATAGTACCTTGTAATTATTCAAAGCGGCTGAGCCTCTTCTTTTGCCAAGTTTGTTGCAATACTTTTTATTATGTTTTTTTTATCTATTAAAATCAGCTCTTTGTTGATTATATCGAATCCACCTATGCCACATAAAGCCATACTATTAATGTAAAAGCCAAATACCATATATTCAAAAAGCCTCCCAGAATTTGAGTGGGGAGGCTTTTTAATTCAGGACAAAGATAACGTGCTAACTTATCTCCACCTCCCTGTGATTTTCATTTTCGATCTGCATTCTAGAGTGCTCTGCTTTTCCCGACCGCAAGCGCTCC
>MWCN01000030.1 GCA_002070045.1 Candidatus Cloacimonetes bacterium ADurb.Bin211 | reverse complement strand
GTTTATCTGTCCTAATTATGGGCAGGGCACCTGGAGAAGAGTTAGTAGTTCCAGTCATCTGAATATGTGGAATCCACCAACTTCACCCACTGATAACACAGGATATTTTGTTTCTCCCATTACAGGTCAACCTTATGGTGATAGTGGTGATCTCTATTTTGGCATTAAGGATTCAGGTCATTTGAATGTCTCTATGGATAATGAAGGAAAACTTCATATCTGTGCTATATGGACTCTTAAAAATTGTGATAATTATTATTATTCTAATTTTCAGTATGTTAAAGAATTTGTTTTTGATCCTCAAACTGAAACCTTCACAATTAAAGACATTTGTCCCCAAAAAGACCCAGCTGATACCTTCAATACCACTTTTTGTCCCTGGGACCTTGAAGCTCCTTTTGGAGAAGTTGATGAATTTAGTAATATAGCTCCTTCAAATCCTTTAATGGTAAGCGATTGGCCCTACCCACATTGGGATGATATGGCACATGATAATACTATGCAGTTCCATTATAATAACATTAAAATCACTAATGCCAATGAACAAGGAATGATGGCAGCAGTGTGGCAAAATTCAGAAAGAGCTCGCAGGTTTAATAAATATGGCGATTATCAATATTCAGCTTATGAAAATACTCCAGAAATTTGGATTTCTGTCTCACCCGATAATGGAAACACCTGGAGTGAACCTATTATCCTGAATAATGTAGAAACTTTTGAGCTTGCGGGAATTAAGCCAATGTGGGTCTATCCCGCGAATTTCGTCAAATATGTAGGTATGCAAGGGGAGCATAAGATCGGAAAATTGGGA
Organism: Candidatus Cloacimonetes bacterium ADurb.Bin211; assembly: GCA_002070045.1. Classification (GTDB taxonomy): domain Bacteria; phylum Cloacimonadota; class Cloacimonadia; order Cloacimonadales; family Cloacimonadaceae; genus Syntrophosphaera. The sequence continues at coordinate 2,842 of MWCN01000030.1, read as the reverse complement.
TTAATGTTCTATAATGATTACACCTGGGGTTCCTATGTGATTAATCCACCCTATCATACGAATCAGGATGGTGGTCAGGTGATGTTTACTGAACTCCAGATTGTTTTTCCTTCTCAGCCACCTACTGAAGATCCTTTTGGAGAGCCAATTGTCCTAAGTAGCAGTATGACAGTAATGGCAGGAGTCCAGATTAATGGAGATATGGCTTCTGAAGGAGATGTAGTGGCAGCTTATGTTAATATTGATGGAATTCCTCAATTGCGAGGAAAAGAAACCGTGCAGGTCATAGATGGCGTTGCCGGTTGTCTTTTGCAGGTTTATACAGAGACTAATGGGGAAATCGTCTATTTCAAGGTCTGGGATGCCAGTACTAATATAGTGTATTTTGTGGAAGAAACTCTCAATAGTATAGTCAATGGAACTATTGGAGAATATCCCCAGGACCTTTTCTGGCTATATGCTGGAACCTCTCGGCTGCAGATTATTAATCTACAGACTGGCTGGAATATGATTTCTCTTAATGTACATCCTGAAAGTATGGATATAACTGATATCTTTAACGATATTATGTCCAGTATGGTAATGATTAAATCGCCCGATGGAGTTTTTGTTCCTGATAATCCTTATAATACATTAACCAGTTTTGCCGATGGCAAGGGCTATTTTGTTAAGGTTTCCAGTCCCTGTAACTTAATGGTTTACGGGAATGCAATCAATCTTGCTCAACCTATTAATTTAAATCTTGGCTGGAACCTAATCGGTTATACCCCTCAAGTTACTTTGAATACGGTTGTTGCCTTAGCTAATATAGCTACTCATCTTATCCAGATTAAAGGTGAGGAAGGTGTGTATGAACCTAATAATCCTTTCAGTAATCTAAGTGTCCTCCATCCAGGGAAAGCATACTGGATTAAAGTTAATACCTCTTGCAGTTTGGTTTATCCTCCCTATGGGAAACAAGATGTAATCTATCAGCCGGTTCTTGCTTATAAAAAATATGGGACTCCCATTGTGAAAACCAATAGTCAGACTGTGCTTTGTTCACTGAATGAACTTGCTCAGGAAGGTGATATTTTGGCTGCTCTGGTAAATGGAGAATTAAGAGGCTTATCCTCTATTAAGAAAAATAATGGCATTACTGGTGCTCTCATCAATATCTTTACCGAAGAAGCTGGTGAAAAAATCCAGTTTAAACTAATTAAAAAAGATACCAATGAAGTTTTTAACCTTCTGCCAGATTTATCAAGTGCTCCTGGCGAAGCTACAGGTAATTATGCACAGGGAATTTATTATAATCTCACTCCTGACCAGAATCAAGTCCCTGAAATTAAAACTGCTCTCATTTCTGCCTATCCTAATCCTTTCACAAGTTCCACTTCTATTTCTCTGAGTATGGGAAAAGAAAAATCTTCCATTCAGCTTAATGTCTATAACCTTCGGGGTCAAAAAGTAAAAACTCTTTTTGAAGGCACCCTGGAATCTGGAATTCATAATCTCATCTGGGATGCGACGGATGATAAGGGTAGAAAAGTAGCTTCCGGCATCTATTATTGTAAATTGCACTCAGCCGGGAAATCTCAACTGCTCAAACTTTTGATACTTAAGTAAAAGGATTGTGTTATGAAACCTAAAATTCTGTTTCTACTCACCTTTATTATGCTACTTACTTCTGCTTTTGCCACCGATCCCTGGGGGGATCCAGTGGTGCTTCCAGGAAGTATGACCGTGATGGCTCAAGTTTTTATAAATGGTATCCCAGCTTCAAGTAATGATGTATTGGCGGCTATGGTAGAGATTGCAGGAACTCCTGAAATTCGTGGTAAAGCCACCATTCAAAATATTAATGGTGTTGCCGGCTGTTTAATCCAGATTTTTACCGAAACCAATGGTGAAATTATCCATTTTAAAGTATGGGATGAAAGTGCACAAACTATTTTTAATGTCTCCCAAACTCTGAACTCTGAAGTGAATGGCAGCGTAGGTAGCTATCCCGATAATATGTACCAAATCTTTGCTGGCTCAAATATGATAGTTGATCCCTGGACAGCACCTTCAATCTTAACCAACAGTATGACTGTCCTGGCGCAAGTCGGAATCTCCGGTAATCCTACGGAAAGTAATGATATTCTTGCTGCTTTTGTCAATGTTAACGGTCAACTAGAATTACGCGGAAAGCAACAAATCTCTATTGTTAATGGCATTTCTGGATGTCTTATCCAGATTTTTACCGAAACCAATGGTGAGCAGGTACAGTTTAAAATATGGGATTACAGTGAACAAGAAATTATAAGTTGCACCACTACCCTTCTTACTGAGGTCCAGGGTATGGTAGGTTCCTGGCCTAATGACCTCTTTCCAGTTTTTGGAGGTGAAATCTATACAGTGGAAAATCCTATATTATTCCCTATCGGTGGAATTTATCAATCTCCTCAGTTTGTTGCTATAAATTGTTCTACACCTGATGCACAAATCTATTATACTTTAAATGGAACTGACCCTACTCCAGCCGCTAATCTTTATTCAACTCCTCTTTATTTTGGCTTGAATTCTACCACAGAAGTCCGTGCTCGTGCTTATAAAAATTATTGGCTGCCCAGTGATGTCTCAGTTCAAATCTACACTATCACCGGAACTGTTTCTACTCCTACCTTTAATCCACCAGGTGGAGTTTATAATGATTCTATTGATGTAGTGATAAGTTGTAACCTGCCAGGAGCAGTGATTCATTATACTATGGATGGCTCAAATCCCGATGAAAATTCACCCGTTTTTTCTATTCCTATTCATCTGGCTCAGGATACGCTCATTGTCATTAAAGCTAAAGCCTATAAAACTGACTGGA
>MWCN01000029.1 GCA_002070045.1 Candidatus Cloacimonetes bacterium ADurb.Bin211 | reverse complement strand
TCCTAAGAGTGATTTTCAGGACCTGGATGAGAAGAATTTACCTGCTATTAAAGTGATTATCAAAAATGGATGCGGAATAGAAAACCTGGCAACAGATTATGCTAACTATATTCGTAATAAGAATATAGAAGTATTAAGTATTGCTGATACTCCTCATCCAATTTATAATAAATCATTGATTGAAGTGAAAAAAGAAGACTGGCAAGATTTAAAAAGACTGCAAAAAATGACAGGTATTCAACGCTATACTTTAGCAGTTGATGCTGAGTATGAAGCTCCTTTTATTATAATATTAGGAACCGATTACGATACCTTTATGAAACGCTAAAAGGAGAAGATTTTGGCGGATAATATAAAGTTAACTGATGTTTTAAACTGGCTTAACGAGAAAAAAGCCGAACATATTGCTGTATATGATGTAGCAAAAAACTGTAGTTACACGGATTTTATCGTAGTATGTAATGGTTCAGCTGATGTACATAATAAGGCTATTGCCAATTATATCTTACTGATGGCAAAACAGAATAAATATCAGATCATCAGTAAAGCCGGTTTGGAATATGGTCAATGGATATTAGTGGATTTTGGAGATTTAATTGTGCATATTTTTCTCCAGGGGAAAAGAGAATATTATGAGATAGACCGGCTTTTTTCCGAACTTACAGAACCAATTAAGGAAGAGAAAGATTTATGATAAAGAAACAAATTGCGGACAATTTGCTGGAAGCATTAGATAAGCTGGGATTAAAACACACCAAAGATTTTTCTGTGGAAGTCCCTAACAATCCAGATTTTGGCGACTATTCCACTAATGCTGCTTTAATTCTGGCAAAAGAGAATCAGCTTACTCCAAAACAAATGGCAGAAAAGCTGGCGAAAGAGCTACGCAAAAATAAACAATTCAAAAGTGTAGAAATTGCAGGACCTGGTTTTATCAATTTTCGTATAGCTGCTTCCCTTTATCAAAAAGTGCTTTGGGATATTCATAGGCAAGGAAAGAATTTCGGGTCCTCGGATTTTGGTAAGAACGAAAAAGTCCTTATTGAGTTTGTTAGTGCTAATCCTACTGGTCCTTTAAATATTGTCAGTGCTCGGGCAGCAGCTTTTGGCGATACTCTTTATCGGCTTATGAAAAAAGTGGGTTATGATCCAGCTCGTGAATATTATGTGAATGATGCTGGAAACCAGGTGGATATTCTGGCTGAAAGTTTGGAGCTTCGTTTAAGAGAGATTCAAGGTGAAAACATCGGAGAGTTTCCTTATGAAGCATATCATGGAGAATATGTTAAGCATTTAGCGCACAAACTTAATGCAGCTGAAGGTGTGCGTGTTTTTATGATGCCAGAAAAAGAGCGAACCGAACATCTTAAAGAATATGCTCTTCGCGAAATTATGGAAATGCAGCGTCAAAGTCTGGAAAAATTTGATGTCCATTTTGATAATTGGGTCTCGGAAAGAACCTTACGTCAGGAAGGTGTGGTTGAAGAAGTGCTAAGTTATCTGACGGAAGCTAATTGTACCTATGAAAAAGATGATGCTATTTGGTTCTGTTCAACTAAGTTTGGTGATGATAAGGACCGTGTCCTGATGAAAAGTGATGGCTCTATCACCTATTTCGTTCCTGATCTGGCTTATCATTTAACTAAAATTCAAAGAGGCTATACCAAACTAATTGATATTTTTGGACCGGATCATTATGGTTATGTGCCTCGTCTTAAAGCAGCGTTTAGAGCTCTAAATTACGATGAGAATATATTGGAAATTATCTTTCTTCAGCAGGTTAATCTGTATGAAAATGGTGAACGAGTAAAGATGAGTAAACGAGCTGGAAAGATTGTGACGATGGATGATTTAATCTCACTTGTAGGTAAAGATGCAGCTCGTTATTTCTTTATTGCTCGTAAAGCCAGTGCTCATCTAAATTTTGACTTAGACTTAGCTTTGCAAAGAAATAATGAGAACCCAGTATACTATTGTCAATATGCACATGCTCGTATTTGTTCAATACTTAGAAAAGCTCGTGAAGAAAACATTTGCCCAAGATACTTTAAAAATGAACTAATTCGTAAACTTGTTCGTCCAGAAGAATTAACTCTTATTCAGAAAATGGCTGATTTCCCTGAACTATTGATAAATATTGTTGATAAAAGAGAGCCACATCTACTGGCTAATTACACTCATGAGCTCTGTGCACTCTTTCATCATTTTTATAATCACTATCGGGTCATCAATCCCAGGAGAATTGAGCTTTCTCAAGCCAGACTTTTGCTTATTGAGACGGTGAAACATACCCTGGAAATTTGTCTGGATTTGATGGGTATTAGTGCTCCTGAAAAAATGTAATTAAGATGCAAGTGATTCGTGCAATGCAAGCTTCAGACCTTGATGAAGTTATCCGTATTGAAACCCAGGTTTTTCATCCTCCCTGGCCCAGAGAAGCTTTTTTGGAAGCTCCTTGCTCTTATTCCTGGGTAATCTGTGAAGATGAAGTCCTGCAAGGATATATCATTTATCATATGGTTCTGGATGAGGGAGTTATTCTGAATTTTGCCATTGACCCAAAATTCCAGCATCAGGGGCTGGGCACTCGTCTGCTGAATGAAACTTTAAATTTATTAGTGGCTAATGGAATCCGAATGTTCTTTTTGGATGTTCGTGTTTCCAATCTTATCGCACAAAATTTATATAGAAAATTTGATTTCCATCCCATCGGCAAAAGAAAAAACTATTATAGTGAACCGATTGAGGATGCTATCGTAATGGTGAAATACATAGATGAATGGAACAACAAAAATATATGACTATCTGGTAATCGGTAGTGGTATTGCTGGTTTAACTTATGCTCTTCAAGTTTCACGCTGGGGTAAAGTTGCTGTTATTACTAAGAAGAGTTTATATGATTGTAATACCGACTATGCTCAAGGTGGAATAGCTGCTGTTCTGGACCCTCAGGATTCCTTTGAAAAACATATTGAAGACACTTATAAAGCAGGAGCCGAACTAGGGAAAAAGAAAGTTATTCAACAAATTATTATGGAAGGTCCAAAACTTATTCAATACTTAATTGACTTAGGCACGGATTTTACTCGTAAAGATGAGACCTATGATAATTGTCTGGAAAACCTTTCTCTTACTATGGAAGGAGGTCACACTTTTCGTCGTATTGCTTATGCAGAAGATTCCACTGGCCATCAAATAATGGAAACTTTAACCAAGCGTTGTCGCGAAAACCCTAATATAGACATTTATGAATATCATATTGCCATAGACCTTATAACACAGCATCACATTGTTCAGGATGATGGCTTCATTCCAGGAATTACCTGCTGGGGTGCTTATATTATGGATGATGCCACCAAAGAGATAAGCATCTTCAAAGCTCGTAAAACTATGCTTGCGACTGGAGGTGCTGCTCGCATTTACGCTCATAATACCAATCCAGATGTTGCAACTGGTGATGGGATGGCTATGGCAAGATTAGCTGGAGCACGTCTGGCTAATATGGAATTTGTCCAATTTCATCCCACCGCGTT
>MWCN01000028.1 GCA_002070045.1 Candidatus Cloacimonetes bacterium ADurb.Bin211 | reverse complement strand
TATGAAAAAAATAAGCATAACCTACTCATTCTGGCACAGACTATACCGCTTAAAAACATTCGGGAATGGCAATCCGAGGGAATGACTGCTCTGGAGCTTGCTTCCATTTATTGTTGTTCCAGTAAACTTCTTTATCTTTGTAAACATCATCTGAATCCTGAGCTATATCAGCTACTTTTAGATACCTACGAAAAACAAAGATTCTATGCCCGAACCTGGGATATTGATTGGCAACTTTTCCGCATTCGTCCTAATAGTCATCCTATCTACCGACTTCTAACTATGGCTAATCTATCACATAAAACTAAGGACAAGGGCTTATTGAATTATTTTCTGGAAAGAGTAGATATAGAAAGAAGCGATAACAAGAAGGCTTTCTCTGAGTTTTCTCGTATTTTTATGGAATCCATACTGCCTGGTGCTGAAACTCTACCCCGACCAGGAAAAAGCTTAATCAGTAATATCTATATCAATATTTTTCTACCAATCAGTTATATGTTCTTTGCAAAGCATTCAGAAACGGAGAACTGCAAGAAGATAATCAATTATTATAAAGACTTTCCTGCCCTTGAAGAAAATCATATAATTCGCTATATGAGCAGGTATATGAGTGAAGCACATTATAAATTGATAAACCACAAAACTATTCTTCAGCAGGGATTACTGGAACTTTTCCATCGTTTCTGTAATTATCATCTCTGTTCAGAATGTCTTGCCAGTAAAAGTTAAATCGGAATAGAGGTTTATATAGAATTCATAAGTAAATATCTTATTATTTATTAATAAATATAAAAAAGGAAGATAATTATGAAATCCAGATTTATTATCATTCTAATGCTTATCTTAGCATTAGGAACTTTCTCCTGCACTAAAAAACAAAGCAATCTACCAGATGAAACTCTTAAGGTGAGTGAATTCAGGACTATTCCTTCTTTTAAAGCAATGTTTCTTGCTTTAGATAAGCTTGAAGAAACTAAACTCTCTAACTTACCTTTAGCTCAAGTCATTCCTGCTCAAAAGGACACCATTCATTATGCTTTTGCCTGGGGAGTCCTCTCTTCTGATGCTCAACTTGCCATTGCCAGTAAAAATCAAAATCAATTGACCTCCATAACTGATCAGTTTATCGCTATCGCCCCACAGCTTGGTCTCACACAATATGGTTATCAATTAAGAGATGCGGTGAAACCTGAGATAAAGAATAGGGATTGGTTATTGCTGAGAGAGGTTTTTTATGCTATGCAAACAAGCGTGGATACTTTGATGTTATCAAACAATAGAGAACTGGACCTCACTTTTATATATCTTGGTAGCTGGACTGAATCTACATATCAGATAGCACAACTTATCGCTAAGGATTATAGCACGGAAAAAACTAGAACCTTGCAGACTGATGCCTGGGAAGACCTTGCTTATAATCTGAACCTAATCCAGAATAAATATAAAGATAAAACTCCCCTGCTTTCTCAAACTATAGAATTAGTGAACACAATTCAAAATACTCTTTCTTCTGGGACTGCTGAAGCTTTAACACTGGAGCAGGTTGAGACCATTATTGAACACACTAAAACTCTAAGGGAGTTATACTTGAAATCTTAAGATGTTATAGAGGTGAATATGAAACATTTACACCTTATCCTGTTATTTCTATTCATCAGTTTTTTTGCCTTTGCTAATCCAGATGGAACTGACATTTATATTGCTGAAGATGCACCCGGGGATGATGGAACTGCCGTTCTTCATAAATGGAATTTCAGTGCTAAATATGATTCTTTAAGTTTGCAAAAAGCTGATTCGCTTGGTGTCTATCAAGAGATATTTAATGAATTTTCTCTATCAGGTCAATTCAAAGAAACTGGTCTAACTCCAGACACCCAATACCATTACCGTCTAATAGTATATAATAAGGAAAAAGGAGATAGTCTTGCTCTTTTTTCCGAAACCACCACTCAACAGCAATGGTTCGCAATGAATAAACTTCCCCTTCTCATTCTTCTGATCATAATTTGTAGTTCTGTTCTTTATTATATTTTATCTGCTCGTAGTGGAAAAGAACTCTTTATCCGTAGAATTAGTGGTTTGGACAGTATAGATGAAGCCATTGGAAGAGCCACAGAAAAGGGAAAGCCTATCCTTTTTATACCTGGTATTAGTGATCTTGGTGATATTCAAACTATTGCTGCTCTGAATATATTAAATCAGGTAGCGATGAAATCAGCTGAATACGGCACTGAACTTCTTGTACCCTGTCGTTTTTCTATGGTAATGTCAGCTGCTCGGGAAACGGTAAAAGATGGCTATCTAAAAGCGGGAAGACCCGATGCCTATAAAGAGGATAACATTTTTTATGTTACGGATGACCAGTTTGGATTTGTGGCTGGAGTAGATGGAATAATGCTTCGTGAATTACCAGCGGCAAATTTCTTTCTTGGAGCTTTCTGGGCAGAATCTCTAATCCTTACGGAAACAGGATTTATCACTGGAGCAATTCAAACCGCAGGAACTGGTCAACCACATCAATTACCTTTCTTTGTTGTTTCCTGCGATTATACCTTAATTGGAGAGGAACTCTATGCCGCCTCTGCCTATCTATCACGAGACCCTCAACAATTAGGTAGTCTAAAAGGGCAAGATTTTGGCAAACTTCTCACTATCATCCTGATTTTAGCTGGAATTATGGCTGAAATTATTGGTATGGATTGGTTCAAAAATTTCTTTGAAGGAGTGTTCTAAAGATGAAAAGCAAAATACCTCAATTTCTCGCTTTCGTTTCTGGATTAGTCATTCTCGTAGCTGCTTTCATTCCTCATACACCCTTTGGAATGTTTGAAGAAACTCTCACTAACTGGTTTATGATTATCTCCAGCTTTGCTATTCTTTTAGGGCAGAGTAGCTTGATTCAATCCAATCTTGCTAAAATAACACAAAAAGCACCTGACTGGAAATACCATATTGCCACTCTGATAAGTTTTGGAGTAATGCTGATTTTTGGTTTGCTCTGGGGTATGGAAAACACTCCTGGCATTCTGGGTCAAGGAGAAAAGTTAACTGAAAGCTTAGGAGCAAAACCTTTTGATTATCTATTTGAATATGCCTTTATGCCTCTATCTTCCACGATGTTTTCTCTCCTGGCTTTCTACATTGCTTCTGCTGCCTATCGTGCTTTCATAATGCGTACTTTTGAATCTAATCTGCTTTTGATTACAGCTGTGATTGTGATGCTGGGTAGAACCAGTTTTGCTACAGTTTTAACCAGCTGGATTCCTGATTCTTTGCATTTCCTTCGTTTACCTGAATTAACTGATTTTATTATGCAATATCCCAATACTGCCGCTCAAAGAGCCATTCTTATTAGTGCCGCTTTAGGTGTGGTGGGCGCTTCTTTAAGGATAATTCTGGGAATTGAAAGGTCCTACCTGGGAGGAGAAAAATGAGTGAAGATATCAATCTAACCAAAACCTTAAGAGAACGACGAATCATTTTCCTTCTACT
>MWCN01000027.1 GCA_002070045.1 Candidatus Cloacimonetes bacterium ADurb.Bin211 | reverse complement strand
AATGCTGAAAGACATAGCTGCTCTGAGTATTGAACGAGAGTTCTTCTGGAGAAAAATGCTTATCTTAGAACAGGTACGAAAAAAGACCACACAAAAGGTTAATCTCTATGAAAAAGTTCAGATTCCTCTTTATGAAGATGCTATCAGAAAGATAAAGCGTTTTCTGGAGGATGAAGAAAACCTTTCCAAGGCTTCGCAAAAAATACTTAAAAACAGAATTAGCCGGGAGGCTGCTGTATGATAGAAAAAATGCGGAAATATACCTTCGTGCTCTATCATCAGGATTATCCTAAATTCCTGGCTGATTTACAAAAACTCGGTGTGGTTCATCTGGTTCAGAATACAGAAGAAAAGACTGAGACATTAATTAAAAATATGGAACAGCTGGAAGAATATGCGGAGCAGTTAAGATTTTTAAAGAAATTAAAATCTACCGCAGAAAAAACAGCGGTTCCTTATCCTGCACAAGTTTTACTGCAGAAAATCCAGCAGGCAAGACAGGAAAAAGAGAAACTGGAAAGACTAGCTGAAACTTTACGAAAACAGGTGCGTGAATTAGAGCCTTGGGGGCATTTTGATTATAACCTGGTTAAGAGTTTACAACAAGCTGGCGTTAAAGTTGAATTCTATACCTGTCTGAAGAACCATTTCAAACCTCAATGGCAAGAAGAATATGCCGTCAAGATTATAAATGAAGTTAATGGAATACTCTATTTCGTGGTCTTATATACTGACGAAAAACCAGAAATTGAGGCAGACCCCTTTAGCTTTCATCAACATACTTTACAGGAACTGGAATCACAACTTAAAGAGACTGAACACAAGATTAAAGATATAGATGAATACCTCTATAATATTGCTCCTGCTGCCATAGAATTATTTAGTAATGAAATAGAAAATCTCAGTAAGACCTGCGAATTTGAAGAAGCTGTATTACAGGGAATTGATGAAGCCGAGGGAAAAGTTAAAATCCTGCAGGGATTTATTCCTCAAAGATTGGAACCGGAACTGGTCAAATTCCTGGAAAGCGAAAATGTGATATATTTTGCTAACGATGCCACTATTGAAGATAATCCCCCCGTTCTTTTACGGAATAATTGGTTTGCCCGTTTATTTGAACCTATCAGTAAAATGTATATGCTTCCTTATTATAATGAGCTTGACCTTACACCATTTTTTGCACCTTTCTTTATGCTTTTCTTCGGTTTTTGTAATGCAGATATGGTTTATGGTGTTCTCTTTATTTTAATGGGTTTAATCTTAAACAAAAAGATGAAGAATCCATTAATAAAAAGTATAAGTGGGATTGCCGTATTGTTTGGAACTTCTTCCATCATATTTGGATTATTAATGGGATCTGCACTTGGATTTGATTTAAAGGGCACCGCATTAAATCCTTTTGTTCTAATCCGAGACAATAACCAGATATTTAATTTTTCTCTTCTTTTAGGAGCTATACAAATTCTTTTTGGAACGATAATAAATGGAGTTAAAAAAGCCTTACAATATGGAGTGAAATACTTTCTTGCACCATTCGGTACCTTTTTATTTCTACTATCTTTAACTATTTTAGGTGCTGGATTTCTGGGAGTGGATAACAGTGCGTTAATTCCTTATACAAAATATCCTTTATGGATAGGATTAGCTTTAATGATGTTATTTAACAATCCTGCAAAAAATCCTTTAATCAATATATTAAGTGGTTTATGGTTACTTTACAATGTGGTAACAGGTTTCTTTGGTGATATTCTATCCTACATACGACTTTTTGCTTTGGGTGTTTCAACTTCAATTCTGGGAATGGTGATTAATTCCATAGGTATGCAATTTTTGAATATAAAAATACTTGGTCCTATTATTTTCTTTATCTTTATGGCAGCAGGTCATACTTTGAATATTGCTCTGGGTGCCTTAAGTGGTTTTGTACACCCTCTTCGTCTAACTTTTGTAGAATTTTATAAAAATGCAAATTTCCAGGGACCTGGTATTCCCTATCAGCCCTTTGGACACAAAAAAATGATTAAAATATAAACTGGAGGTCAAATGCCTTACATTCTTTTACAAGCAGGAACCGCAGCAGCTAATGCTTTACCGATTTCTGGTCATACTACTGCCTATATTTTAGCTTGGTTAGGTCTCTTTTTAATGGTTGCCCTATCTGGAATTGGCTCTGCCGTGGGAACAGTTATTGGCGGAAGTGCTACCATTGCAGCTATGAAAAAAAGAGAGGATGTTTTTGCTAATTGTATGATTTTATCTGCCCTACCTGGCACACAAGGTTTATATGGCTTTGGTGCTTTCTTCATTTTAAAAGGATTTGCGACGGCAGATGTAAATATGATAACCGCAGCCGCTATTTTTGGAGCAGGACTTATGTCTGGATTAGTTAATCTTCTTTCTGCTTATTTTCAATCACGAGTGGTTTCAACTGGTATTGAAAGCATCGGTAATGGACATAATGTTTTCTCTAACACCTTAATCTTGGCTGTGTATCCAGAACTTTACGCTATCATTTCATTCGCTGCCTGTTTCCTTATCAGCGCAATGTTACCCCTTTGATAGAACAACTATTTTGCCAAGTCTGGACAGGGAATAAATTTCCCTGTCCAGATTAAGTATGGGACAAAATTATGGATTATCGTGATTCACATCAGACACCCCCTGGACAACAATACCAGTATTGGCAATATCCTCCTATGCAACCACATAGAGGAGTTTTGATATTTATCTTTGGATTATTAGGATTATTTACCTGTGCTATTTTTGGTCTTCTTGCTTGGATTTTTGGAAATGAAGACTTGAAAAAAATGGAACAAGGTATTATGGACCCTTCAGGTAGAGATCTCACCAATGCAGGAAGAATTCTGGGAATTATCTCTGTATCTATTACAGTTCTGGGTTTGGTTATTATTCTGGCATATTTCTTTTTCGTTATGGGAGTTGCAGCTTCTCTTTCTAATGGAGTTTTCCACTTTTAGCACCTAAAACCTATTCCTTTTTTTACTAATGCGCTTGCGTATTGAAAAACTTGATACTCGTTTTCCTTACGGAAAAATCCCTTTATTACTATTTTTCTTTCTGCTGGCAATCTATTTTATCTTTTATCTTTTTGTCCCTTATAAGATTCCCTTATGCTGGTTTAAATCTTTAACCCATATAAATTGTCCTACCTGTGGCTTATATAGAGCCTTTACTGCACTCCTACAGGGTCACATTATTACTGCTATATCCTACAATCCTTTAATGTTATTTTTGACTATCTTCCTCATAATACAATTGATTTGCACAACTTTATTTAAGATTAAAATATCCCTAAAAGCCAAGGTCAAAGAAAAACATTGG
>MWCN01000026.1 GCA_002070045.1 Candidatus Cloacimonetes bacterium ADurb.Bin211 | reverse complement strand
ATCCTCTGGAATATATCTCTACTCACTATCCAATGGAAAATCAAATCAAATCAAGCGTATGGTCCTGATGAAATAGAACTTAAGAAGAATCTAATCTCATTGTAAAAAAAGATTGATTAATATAAGAGATTAAATAAAAAAGATTTAAGTTAAATTAATCCTTTAGCTTTTACTCAAAAGTAAAAGAGCTGATTTTTTTATCAGATTTATCAGGATTAAGAAAAAGGAGATAAAAATGAAAAAATTCATTTTAGTTCCACTGATGTTTAGTGTAATTTTCTTTCTTTTTGCTGCCACTCTTTGGGAAAATGAGGTACCTATTCGCCTTGGTGCAAACATTATTTGGAATAGTTCAGGTGCTAAAACTGCCGATGGCGGTGTTATCTATGTCTGGAGTGATACCAGAAGAGGGGATCGTGATATCTGGGCACAGAAAGTGGATGCTCAGGGAAATATAATCTGGAATGAACCTATCCTCATTGATGGGAAACTTAACCATCAGGATGAACCAGTGATAATTCAGACCAGTGATAATAACTTTGTCATTGCCTGGATTGATTATTTTAACGAGCAAGCAGGTGATATTTATGCTCAAAAGATTAGTTCACAAGGACAACTATTATGGCAAAGTGGCGGAATTCCTGTTTGTAATGAAACAGATTGGCAAACTAATCTTAATATCGTAGCTGATAATAATGGTGGAGTCTATCTTGTCTGGGGTGATTATCGTTGTTCATACTGGAAAATGTTTGGACAACATCTTACTTCCCAAGGAAATATACTCTGGGGCCCTAATGGCATAGAGTTAATTACTTCAAGCACTTATTCAGTTCTATGTAAAACTTTATCTGATGGTCAGGGTGGTCTAATTATAGCTTATTCACTTTGCAGTGAAAATAATCAAAATGTTTATATTAAACGCTTTCTTTCCGATGGAACGATGATATGGCAACAACCAATAGTCCTTTACAATTCTTTAGGCTCTCATTATTGTTTTGATGGAATCGCTCTTGCAAATAACGAATTTATGTTTTCTTGGATTCATTCCAGTAATGGAAACTTTGAAATTTACGCACATAAAATGGATATTAATGGCAATATTCTCTGGCAAAATCCAACAATTATTTACACTACAGTTCAATCTCTTATTTTCGGAACCTTTAATGATCAAACGATTATTCCCACCAATGATAATGGAGCTATTATTGCCTGGGTAGATGATGGTTTAATCTCTGGATATAAAGACCTTTTTGCCCAGAAAGTTAGTGCTGAGGGGAATTGTCTCTGGGGCAATAATGCCATAAGAATAGCCCAATGTGTAGGTGATGAAATCAGTCTTGCTCCAGATAGCAATGGAGGGTGCTATATATCCTGGACGGATACTAATAATTATGATATTTTCGGACAACATCAATCTTCTACAGGATTACCGCTCTGGGAATCAGATGGAAAAGAAATTTGTAATGCTCCAAATTATCAATACAATCCTCTAGTCATAGTTAATGATAACTTTGCATATTTTGCCTGGGATGACATTAGAGATGGCAGCGATGGAATCTATTACCAAGTTTTTAATCCCGAAGGTATTTCTCAATTAACTGAGAATGGACAACTGATTTTCTGGGGAATAGGCGGAGAGATTTATGGGGAAAATTGTAAAATTCTTCCCCGCAGTCAGGATGTGTTAATTGTCTGGACTGATTTCCGAGCCCCTCATTTAGGCTCTAAAATATTTTTTCAATTCCTTAATCCTGATGGTTCCGTAGACCTTGAACCTGATGGGCGTCCTTTGCTTCTTCCGATATATGGTCCTCAAGCAGCTTGTGATGCTATAGTTTTACCTGATGATAGTATCGTGTTTGCCTGGATGGATGAACGAAATGGGAATTATAAAATTTATCTTCAGCATATAGATTCAAATGGTAACAGACTCTGGGGGGATTATGGTATACCGCTAACAGAATGCAATCCCTATATGCAAAAAGACCCCCAACTTTCCTATTTAGCTGAACAGAATCAAATCTATATAGGTTGGTCCAGTAAAGAGTATTACGATGATACCATAAGTCATTATCATGTGTATGGTCAAATGATTCAAAATGGCGAGAAGCAATGGGGTCCTAATGGATTGTTAATCTCTTCATTTGATAATGCTGATATGGCTAATAATCAATGTATTTTAAAATACCTGAAAGAAAACTATTATATCTGGGAAAATTACAATTATATAGCTTGTAACTGTAAAGTGATAGTAAAAAAAGTATCTGCTACAGGAGAAACAGCTCCCGGATGGCAAGACAGTGGAATTCCAGTTTCTAATGAAAATGATAATTACTTTTTTGAAGAATCACCTTTAAGCACTCTTACTACCGATGGAATTTTTGTAATGTGGAGAAATAGTAGTTATTACGGGCAATGTTATGGGCAGCATATATCCTCTACTGGTGAAATGTTATGGGACCCTTCAGGAATTATGCTTTTAAATAATGATTTTAGCGATAATTATTTTTCTTTGGTTGATAATACATTTTATCGTGATGATATAGTTTTTACCTGGAAGAAAGATACTAATAATCCTGCTATATTTACTCAGAAATATTCTCTTTCCGGTTTACCGCTCTGGAATAACTCTGGTATTTTTGTAAACCAAAACTATGGTAATACAGATGTAGAACCTCTTATAGCCCGTTTTGATAATGGAGGATTCATTATCGTTTGGGTTGATCTTTCTTTTCCTAATTATAGCAATCTGGATCTCTATTATAATTATGTTAATAGTAATGGAACTGTGGTTAGTGATAACCCTTATGGTTATGTGCTTTTTGATGGACCAGCCAATCAAATTTGTACTTCAATTACCACTGTAGGTAGTGAAGCATATGTTATTTGGGTTGATGATTCTGATTATAGCATAGAGGGGTATACATCTCTTTATGCTCAAAAAATATCCAACGAAACTCCTATAAATGATTCTATTATGCCTTCTATTGTTAATTTCCAGTTAATTCAAAATTATCCCAATCCTTTCAATCCTTCTACTAATATTAAGTTTATCATTAACGAGACTACCAATTCCTATACTCTAAACATTTATAACCTTAAGGGTCAACTTGTGAAGACTTTAGTTAAAGGAAATCTGGAAAAAGGAA
>MWCN01000025.1 GCA_002070045.1 Candidatus Cloacimonetes bacterium ADurb.Bin211 | reverse complement strand
CTATACCAATCTTTTAGATAATCTCAACATATCTTATGACATCTATAATTGGGAAGAGTATGATAGTTTCCGTTTTCCTCTTCAATATAATGCTATTCTCTGTTATGCCAGTGTGGGAACTCATACTGCTTTATCTGATACCTTAAGTTTAGCCTTAATGCAATATATGGATAGTGGGACAACCACTTCACCTAAAAATGTATTTTTTGCTTCAGACGGCTTTGCTGCTAGCACTCATGCTAATCCCAATACCAGTCTAATTAAAAAGCTTTTTAGTGCTTATTTCCGTTCCTATTATGTTCCAACTGGTTCAGGAGGCGGAACTAATGGCTTAGCTGGACCTGAAGTTTATTCCCATCAATACGGAAGTATTCTATGCTATACTAATTCCCCTATAGGAATAGTGGGAAATGAGTATCAGGTCTATGCTGATAGTCCTGATTGTATCTTTCGTTATGATAGCTGTCCAGACTGGTATGCCTCAGAAGTTCAATATCCCGAAATAGGAGCAGAGAGTGTATTTCTTTTTGAGGATGGTCCGATAGATGGACAAGCTTATCTTTATCATGGTGTTTGTGCTACCACAGTTATCTTACCTATTTACAAGGCTTTCTATTTCAGTTTTGACTTTTCACAAGTATATCAGGAAACTCAAAGACAAGAATTGATGTCCGATTTGATGAACTGGTTCGGAATAAGTCCCGATGCGAATGAAGATTATATTACCCCCATTTTAGAAACAAGAATAAATGGAAATTATCCCAATCCCTTCAATCCATCTACTACAATCTCTTTTACTCTGGCAAGAAATGCTAAAGTGAAGCTGGATATCTATAATGTCCGCGGACAAAAAATTAAAACCTTACTAAATGATAATCTTTCTGCTGGATTACACAATTATGTCTGGGATGGTAAAGATGATAATGGTACTATCGTTTCCAGTGCTATGTATATAGTTCATCTGGATGATGGCAATCAAATCAAGCAGCATAAGATTATGCTGATTAAATAATAAACCCTTGAGAGGTTAAAAATGAAAAAAAACATATTAGTTCTATCTCTACTGGTAATTTGTACTGTATTAAATGCCGGAGATTATTTTATCGGTACAGGAACAAGCACTCAAAATAAAGTTCCTGTTTATGGCTATAATGATTATGGATGGAGTAAATTTTTCTATACAGCTACAGAAACTAATAATGCTGGGATAAGCGGTATTGTACAAATCACTGGAATAGCTCTTAAAGTCAGCAATACTATATCTAGTTATACTATGGACAATCAGCAGATATATCTTACTCATTTTTATGATACAAGTTATGCTTCTGCCGCTGTAGGTTATCCTGATAATTCTAATTATACTAATGTCTATAATGGTTCTATTACCTTTAATGGTCCAGGCTGGGTTCATATCCAATTTACAACTCCGTTCAATTATAATTCCAGTTTTGGTTTTGAAATTTTATGGGAAAATCATGATGGGAGCAGGATAGCTGGTCCGCCTAGCTTTTACTATACAAGTTTAAGTAATAGTTCTGTCTATAAACATCAGGATGCAGAGTTTCCTACAAGTAATGGACAAAGAGCTTCCTATCATCCGAATATCTGGATTCAAACTCCAGTTACTGATATTCCTCCTGCTGCACAATGTGTATTTCCTGCTGATGGAAGTGACGGACATAATGTGAATATTTCTTTGCGTTGGAATAATATGGGTGGTAATCCCGATCATTATCGTCTCTGGTTAGGAACAAATAATCCTCCTTCCAATCTGATTAATGGACTTATTGTTTATGAAGAATCTTATACTCCTACAACTTATCTGGATTATGGGACTACCTATTACTGGAGAGTAGTTCCTCATAATGATTTTGGCTATGCTATTGATTGTCCTGTCTGGAGTTTTACTACTATGGCGGATCCAACTATTTATACTTTCCCCTGGTTAGAAACTTTTGATGGAACCTTCAAACCTTCAGGTTGGACTGACCATTCTGGTGGATTAGTAGATCCTATTGTTTTAGGAGCTGATGGTTCAAGTCAATGGCAACAAGATGATTGGTTAAATATCACTTCTACCGACAAGGCTGCCAAAATAAATATCTGGGGTCCTATTAGTGGCTGGCTTATTTCACCTTTATTAAATATCAGTGATGATCAGTGTTTAAGCTTTGATGCTGCTCTTTTAAAGTATAATCAACCTCCAACGGGAACACCTCATGATACAACAGGAACAGATGATAGGTTTGCCGTTCTTATCGGAGATGGCTTTTCCTGGTCAACAGCTAATATATTAAGAGAATGGAATAATAGTTCTTCTCCCTTTATTCTAAACGATATTCCTGAAGGGGGAACGCATATCAGTATTCCTTTATCAGGTCATAGTGGAAGAAAACGCATTGCGTTCTTTGCTGGATCAACTGAATCAAATGCGGATAATGATTTTATGATTAATAATGTGGAGGTAAAATCTTTACTGCAAACTCCTGTAGTTACTATAACTGTGAACAATGCAACAAACCAATTGATATTATCTTGGGAAGCTATACCCAATGCAACTAGCTATAAAATCTATAAGTCTTCTCAGCCTTATGGAGATTATAACTATATTGATACGGTGTATTCCACTCAATATCAAACCATAGTAACTGAGGCTAAAGCTTTCTTCAAGATTATCGCCACGAATTAATAATAGTCGTTTCATTGTACATTTCACTAACCGCAGCAAGAAAATGAGCTGCGGTTTTTTCTTGCCAAAAAATCAGGTTTAATAAATAAGGTTAGTAAACATTTACTTACATTCTGGAGAAAAAAATGACTGAAAGACAGGAAGAAATTATTCTCACTGCTATAGCTCTTATTGCCAGAGAAGGATATAAAAATCTTACTATCAAAAAACTCGCTTCTGAACTACATCTATCAGAAGCTGCGTTATATCGTCACTTTGTAAATAAAGAAGATCTCATCTTAAACATTATGCACTATTTTGAAGATATTTCCCAGAATGTATTGCAGGAAATCCAAAAAACTA
>MWCN01000024.1 GCA_002070045.1 Candidatus Cloacimonetes bacterium ADurb.Bin211 | reverse complement strand
TTCATATATATTAAGAGTACTGGGATCAATTTCTACAATTGGAGCTCCTGTAACTTTTGGAGTAGCATCACTTAATTTGGGTGCTCCTTGCAGCTCACCGGTTTTAGCAATAGGTGTTACCTCAAATTTTATATATTTATTTGCATCTGCAGATTGAACTGTATATGTATTTCCTGTTGCACCGGAAATAGCAGTATAAGTTCCAGTTTCTATAGTAGAACTTAACCACCGAAAGATAGGGGTATCTATTTCATCACCATCAGGATCACTAATCTCATAATCTCCAGTTAAAGTTTGCCCTACTCTGGCTAAAGTGGGATCAACAATAACAACACTTGAAGCCACAGGTGGGTTGTTTATTGTTAAATAATTTTTTGATAGCTTTATTCCGGAATAGAAATATGTAAATTCATCGTCAGAAGTTGCCGCGTATACTTTCCCGTTAATTTTAAAACTCTTATAAGAACTTGAAGGTGGTGCTGGTAAAGTAAAAGTGGCTGTATGAGAACTCTGATATCCATTTCCATCCTCATCATAAGGAATTGTGTTAGCTACTTGATTAACAGATACATTTTGATTGGATGCAGTTCCAGTACCATTAGAACTTGGATACCATTTTATTTGTGCTTGATCAACAGAACCTGTAGCTATACCATAAACATAAATACTTTCCCCTTCTGGTATATCAGCAACACGATAATACATAGTTATAACAATAGTAGATCCTTGTCTGGGGTAACCTCCACCTTGAACAGATATTTCTAATGAATCCAAAGTAACAGAAGCACCTACTAAAGCAATTGACCAAACTAAAGCGACTAAAAAAACAAAAAATTTCTTTTGCATTTTATCCTCCCTGATAAAGTGACTTTCTTATTAAAACCGAGAAACAGAACATTGACTCTCTCTTATAACAGAGTGTGTTTAATGAACTTAGTATAATTTTACGCTTTTTCATTCTACTACTCTACTTTACCTAAAATATATACTAAGTCACCCTGCTATCTTTGTCAAGCAAAAAATAGATGAAAAAAAGGGCTTTTTATAAAATAAAATCCAAAACCTTGTCGTAATGGTAGTTCTACCTCTATAATATTTTTCAATATGACAAATCAATGATGTGCTAAAGTCAGGATTTTATTCAATTCTTTAAAATAATTGCTTTCTATATAAATCTCCGTTCAATGAATTGAAAACCGCTGATATAAAATCGTACTTGGAGTTAATTTTGTTGCTGGAAATAAAAGCAGCCCGTTTCGTATTAGAAACGGGCTGTTCATTGTAAATTGCAGTTTTAGTTTCCTTTCTTATCCGGTTAAGCATTCCGGACTTTCAGGAAATACTATTTACGGCTTTTGCTGATTATTGCAGTACATTTATTTTTTTTGTTTTGCTGTTGGGTGAATAGTTCTGTTGTAATGGCGATGAAGTTTTACTTTGAACTGAAGAAACCCGCGTACTGAGAATAGCTGTATCAGCCGTAATTTTAAAGAATGCACGGTTGCTTAAGCCGTGTGAGGTTAGTTCTGCATCGGAGAGTTCTATACTATTATCTTCCAGGCGTTGCAGCAAGATGTATGTACCATCTACAGTATCACAGCCATACAAATTGTAGGTATTAGCGTTAGGAACAGGATCCCAAGCTAAAGCTATTATGCCTGGATAGGATTCTATAACAGGATTTTGGGGTGCAGTAAGCGTTACCGGTGCAGTAACAGTAAGATTTACATAAACCTTGTAAGGAGTATTAAGAGCATCTCCAAAGAACCAGGTTTGAGCTGTGTAACTACCTACAGGAATATTAGTAGCATTTACTAGTAAACTTACCGGCATTGAAGCACCCGCGGCTAAAGTTCCGGAAACAGGATTTGTACTCAACCATTCCATAGGAGGAAGAATTGCAGTAGGTCCTGTAATATCATCAAGCATTATGTAACCATATTGATAACCATCAGCTCTGGGATAATAGAAACAGATATAGATATCTTGACCTGCATAAGCCGCAAGAGATTGACTGAATTGATACCAGTTTGTATCTGTTAACGGACCTATAGATGCCAGAGTTTGAGTAAAGGAAGCAATATCGTTATCAGTTGTAGACACCTTTACTGAGAAGGATTCACTGCTGTTATTAAATTGTTTATACCAGAAACCAAGGTTACTGCTACTATCAACTCTCAGCTTAGGAGTTATAATATACTGAGGTGCACTTGCTCCATCAGCAGCAAATACCCAGGTGTGATTACTGTTATAACCATAACCGGTATAAATATCACTGTAATATGCTACTGAACCAGTCCAACCGGTAATATCCAGGTCTTCAAAATCCTCATTTAATGGTCCATCGGGGAACATATCTCCACCCCAGATTCCACTATCAGCAGTCCAATCAATGGCTGCGGTTCCTGTATTTTGCAAAGTTAAACTGGCAGAAGTACTGCTACCAGTTACTACAGAAAGATTGTAGGTTGTAACCGGAGCATAGAGTTGAGCATAATCCATAAATATATTATGGGTTAAGGTAGTATTTTCCGGAATAGTTACAGCAGCAGCATAATTCTTATAGCCAGTAGCAGTGGCAGTTAACTGATAGGTATCGCAAACAATGTTTTCAAAGTGATAATTACCATCAGCTAAGGTAGTAAAAGTGCGTCCAGCAATAGAAACAACGGCACCTTCAATATTTTCATCACTTCCAGCTTTACGAACTCTACCGGTTATGTTGCCATAAACAAGCGGAGCCGCCAAAGGAGGCATAAGAACATCATCCAGTTTTAGAATAAACTGATCAGTGCAGTTATGATGCTGGAAAGCGATATAAATATTTTGTCCAGCATAAGCACTAAGGTCAAAAATCCGATTATGCCAATCACCATCAGCCAGGGTTTCACTAAACAGGGTTGTAGTAAAGGAACTGAGTTCATTATTAGTAGTAGATATCTTTACGGAATAGTGTTCTGCAGGCCAGTTAGGATCCTGAGCTCCAATCCAATAGTTAAGTTCATCTCCACTGACAATAGACAGACGAGGGGTAATTAACCAGTTATCGGGAGTTAAAGCTCCCCGGGTAGAATTTCCGTTTCTAAAATCTGAAATGCCTTTTTTATCATTGATATAAGAAGCACTGGCAGCACAATAAGTTCCGGTGTGAGCAACAGTTGAACCTGAAACAGTGTATTGATACCAGTTATAACTATCACCATCGTTATCAACAATCATCCAACCATCAGGAGCGAAAGTGCCTTCAAAACCTTCTGCCACATAATCTGCATAACCCTTTAAAGTAATGGTCTTCGTTCCGCCATTGGTAACAATTTCTACGGTAGTAGAGTAGATACCTCGGGCTGGAGGATTAAAAGTAAAGCCGAATGAATGGCTCTGGTTTTGAGCCAGAGATATAGCAGGATTAATATTGGAAGTAAAGGGTGTTCCACTAAGTCCATTTATGGAGGTTATGGTCAAATTACCTGGACCTACATTCTTCAAAGTGAAAACATCACCGGAAGAAGAAGAACTTCCCGAATTGGCATTGGTTACCCAATTACTACCGGTTAAAACTGCCACTGGTTGCGTAGCTACAGTCACTGTAAGGGAAATAGGAACAGCCATCATATCTCCTCTATCAGCAGGATTGGGAGCTATGTAATTGGCATCGTTAAAAATATACATATAGCAATTCTTTGTTCCCTCGGAGACACCTACTGTATTGAAGTTCAAAGGCAAAGTGACTGAACCGCCGGGTACTATGCCACCGGAGAAGTTATAAGAACTAAGCCATTCTGTTCCATTAACATAAGCATCCATTATAAAATCCATTCCATTAAAAACCCAGCCATTGGTTGAATTATAAGTCAAACCATTATCGGTATAAGCATCTGTTGCCAGAGATTGAGGTCTTCCAGCACCAGTTCCAGTTGTCGTTGTTGGGGCTACAGTTACAATAAAATCATAGCCAGCAGGTATAGTTACAGCAGTTGGAAGTGTATAGGTAGATAGCAGATAATAGTTTGCACCAGGATCGGTTAAAGTAATTGTGTCCGAAGTGTGTAAAAGAGTTACGGATCCCGTAGGGCTGACTGAATAAATCTTCCATTTGAACTTATTATAATTTGTTCCCCATTGGGCTCCAGAAGGACTGTAGAAGTAATGGCGTAACTGGCTAATCGTAATTGCACCATCCATCAGAGCAAAATCACTTACCAGGAAATAGTTTCCGCGTTCAGTTGTTGCTGCAGAATAATAATTTGCATCATTAATTGTACAATAGCTGAACCAATTGGCATAACGGTCGGGAGGAACAGCATCAGTAATTTTGGGTATAGGTGTTCCATATTTATCAGGACTGGGTTTTCTCTGATCACTTACAAAGGAAGGACTGTGAGATGCACCACGAGTTACAGGAACAAAATATCCAGCATACAAAGTATTGGCAGTTCCACCAGGATTGGAAAGCACTACTTCGGAACTTCCTGTTTCTCCTTGATATAAGGAGACCGACACACTTGTTGGATTTGCAGTAAGTTCACCCCAGGTTAAACCAAAATTCTGAGTAGTAGTATTGCCTGCAGTGATAACAATTCCGCTTTGGGATGTCGGATGATAAAAAGTTCCGGGAGCAGAAACATTAGCGGAAACAGTTCCGGTAAGGATATTATTTATTTGGTAAAAGCCGAAATCGTCAGTATAACTTTGTTTAGTCCCAACTGTTACTAAGGCATTAACTATTGGTTGTGTGGTTCCATATTTATAAACATATCCACTTAAGTTGCCAAAAGTAGGAGCTGGCGGTGTAGAATTATCACTTACTGCAAAATCATCTACCATAAAAATAAAAGCATCGTTGGATACACACTGAACAGCAAAATATTTAGCAGCTTGAGGCAGAGTATAAGAATATTGGGTCCAGGTAGTAGGTGCTTCAATATAAGTTGTAGCAGATCCTGCCAAATAATTTGTAAAGGCGGAATATGTATTCGTGGTTGTGGAGTATAATACTTTAAACCGTTCTAAACCATAATCAGAAGTGTATGATTTTGCCCAGAAACTTAAGGTGGCATTAGTATTTAAAGTTAGCTCAGGTGAAATTAACCAATCATTATTAGGGGGTGTAGTTGCAGCAAGACAATAGGCACCCTTAGAACCAAGATGAGGGTCTAAAGCTGTTCCGGCTTGTGAAGGGGTACATCCTGAAGGATTGAAAATAATGTATGAACCTGTATAACCTTGATTGGGGAATGTAACACCAGTTACAGAATAAGTAGCAGATCCATCCCCATCATATTGTGTCCAGGGGGAGAAAGTTAAAGCGAAATCGGTGTAATTTTCAAAACCATCAGAAAAAACAGCATATTGAGCACTTCCACTTAAAGCGATAGTTATAGTGCCACCATTAGTAACAATCTGAAAGTTTACATTATCGCTACCGTAATCCAGAGGAGCATAAGTAAACCCGAAATCGTGTGTTTGTCCATAAACTAAGCTGATATTAGAATTAAAATTGGTAGAGAAATCCGTTCCTGCTAAATTTGTTACGGAGGTTACAGTTAAAGTTCCTGTTCCGACATTAGCTAAGGTAAAGATATTACCAGACCGGCTTTCATCTCCGGGAGCTAATGTTCCAGCAGACCAGGTAGTCATATTAATTGATGCCTGAGTTGGTATCGGATAATAAGGTCCGGCTATATCATCAATAATCCAGGTTTTGGAGTTGGAGGTAGCATTAGTGGAATAAGTTTCAAAGACAAAATAGTATGAACCTGCAGGTAAAGTATTAACGGTATAGGAAAAGGATTGAGCACTGGTAGAAAGGACTGCATTAGTACCAAAATAAGTCCAGGGTCCTGTGGCACTGGTAGAATAGCCCACTTTGAATTGTTCACCCCTTAAAATTGTTCCGGCTCTGGCTTTAAAAGTAAGATTGGGACAGGTATCATCAATGGTTAATGCTGGGGTTCTTAATTGTTTACCGCTGGCTGCAGTTCCTGTGGCAGTAACATTATAACGGGCAGAATAAGAACCGGAAATGGCATTAGAGGTAGAGCGAGCAAAAGTACTGGCAGTTACAGACCAGCCGGAAGGTGGGAAAGTAGTTCCTTCAAATCCCTCGGAAAGAGTTGGGAAAGAAGAAGTAGGAGCAATGCCAATAACAGCTGCCTGGCTATTAGTGAAGTTCTCACCTCCAGGATTTAGAGCAGTGAGAGCATAATAACCATTATAAGAACCATTCCAACCCCAGTTAATATGGAAATTGGAACCCTGATAACCATCCAGAACAAAAGCATGACCACCGGACTGACTGCTGGAACCACTATAATATATTGGTCGTCTGTTATCCAGTTCACCTTTCATCATTGCTTCCCAGGTTGAAGAAGAATAGGATGACTTTTCCCGATATTGAGTAGAGCTGGCATATTTGAAATAAGTGGTTAAAGCATTAGGAACATCTTGACTGTAAGCTCCGGAACCATTAGGATTATATTGCATATTTACTGCTACACCGGCATGATAACAAATTGTAGCTACAGCAGTATTAGTGCTGGTTACATTATTAGGCATTGCAGCCCAATTATAAGCAGTGGAACCAAAATCGGCAGAGAGGGTTCCGTAAGGAGGACAGTTGTAACTGTGTGATCCGTTTCCTACTGCCGGGAAAGACCAAAAACGCATTATTTGAGCCATTGCAGTAGCTACGCAGCCAACAGGACATCCCGAAGGACAATAGTAATTATAATAGGTTCCTTGTCCCCAGACAGTTGTAAGCAAAGGAGAAACATCCCGATAATCTCGTTCTGGTACAAAACTGAAAGGATCACGATTATACTTTTGCCATAAAGATTGTGTTTCCCAACTGGCAGTAAGCTGGCGGGTTTTAATATCCTGAAGTTGAGCATTCCAGCTCTCCAACAGGGACTGTAATTGAACAGGAATTTCCGTTTCACCCCAGTTATTACTGGAGCTATAGCCCAAAACAGGTATGGAAGCATCATCTGCAGCAATTAAAATAAACCCTTTAGGCATCAGATTAAAGACATAAATATAGGATTCACCGGTTTTGGAATCCAGCATTTTTTGCGTAGATACGACATAATCAGTACCTAAGCGTTCCAACACAAAGTTTTTTGCTACTTTTGTTGCCGTTTCTGAATTTACCGGCAATGCTAAAAGAAACGATGTTGCCAATAGCAACATTAGCGAGATGAAAAGCATTCTTTTCATATTATCACCTCCATTATATTTTCTTGAATCTCATTACAATTACTTATTCATTTTTTATAGTTTTAGCTGTCAAGTATTATTTTCACTTTTTTGTATTTTTACCATTTTTTTTTGTATGAGGAGAAGGTTAACCTACTACAATGAGAATAAATTAAGATATATTTTTAATTCCTCTTTTTTTGTTTCCATAGCTTAAGAAAACTCCTTTTCAATCTAATAACAAATATTTTGAAATTCCAATTTGATTTTGGCAGACAGGAAATAAAAAGAATTATTCTTAATAGCTTGGTAAACCAGTATTAAAAACAATGTAATCTCTAAATTAGAAAAAGCAAAGCAAAAAAAACTGGA
>MWCN01000023.1 GCA_002070045.1 Candidatus Cloacimonetes bacterium ADurb.Bin211 | reverse complement strand
AAGCAGTTGCAAAATATCAAAAAGATGGGTTCTCTGGAATCTATTATCCGTATGATTCCCGGTCTGGGACACAAATTGCCTGCCGATTTAAAGATTGATGATAAAGCACTTAAACATATTGAGGCTATCATCCAATCTATGACCGAAAAAGAAAGAGAACATCCAGAAATAATTAATGGCAGTCGCCGACTCCGTATTGCAAAGGGAAGCGGTCAATCTGTAACAGAAGTTAATCGTTTACTTCGTCAATTTGATGAAATGAAGAAGATGATGAAACGATTTTCTTCTCCTCAAGGTAAAAAAGACTTAGAAAATATGATGAGAAGGTCAGGATAAACAACATTTATGCAAGTCCTTTACCTTTTTTATTTACCCAATTAGAATTTTAGGACAATCTATTAAAGATAAATTAGATACAAGTCTGAACCCTGATCACTACCATTCTCTATTTATTATATAATATATTATATAATAATATTTATTATAATATGCCTATTTATATATATATTTTCTGCACTATCCCTTAACTCTTTCTTGACTCCCCCTTTTCCCCAGATTAAGGCTGGAGCTAAGATAGAGACAAGTGGGAGATAAGAAAGAAGCTTGAAAAAGTAAATACAATGATAATTATATAGTAAATATTTATGGATTATGAGATAGCGGGAAGACTATGTCCATCAAATTGCGCAATTCACCTCTTTTAGAGGGGTGTCTCGTAGAGACGGGGTATTTAATTCCCCTCTCATAGAGGGGTGTCTCGCAGAGACGGGGTGTTTAATTCCCCTCTCATAGAGGGGTGTCTCGCAGAGACGGGGTATTTAATTCCCTTCTAATAATTGTAACTACCCTCTCAGGTTTCTCATACCACACCTGCAGAGAAAGGAAATTATTTTATAGCTTCGTCTGGCAAAATTAAAGAAACCAAAAGAATATGAAATGAAGGAACAAACAGAATTTACGGATAGTTACTCTTTCTCTACAATCTGTCTAATAATCCAGCTCGCAGCCATCATTCCCATTATAGCAGGCATATAACTGATAGTTCCCACCTTACCGCGTATTCTCCCTCTATGAAGGAGGTCTTCATCGGGACTGGGTATATCCTTCAAAATCTGCCTGGGAAGCTCAGAAGAATAGACGCAAGGAAAATTACAGTCCACTCCCCAGCTCCTTAAATACTTTCTAACTCTTCTTGCTAAGGGACAATTAACGGTTTGATTTAAGGGGGAAATATGAATCTGCTCCGGGTCAAGTCTATTTCCAGACCCCATCACCGATATAATTTTAAAGTTATTTTTCACGGCAAATTCCAGCAGACCACATTTAGGACCTAAACTATCTATGGCATCCAGATAAAAATCCTGTCCGGGAAGAAGTTTTTCTCTATTAGTAGAATCGAGAAAAACAGGATAGGTTTTCACTTCTGCATCAGGATTGATGTCCTCTATATGCTGTTTCATCACCACAGTTTTGGGTTTTCCTAAAGTATGATTTAAAGCCAGCAACTGTCTATTAAAATTGCTCTCCCCCACCACATCAAAATCTATGAGAGTGAAATGTCCGATTCCAGCACGGACTAATGCTTCCACAGCATAGGAGCCCACACCACCCAGACCTATAATTGCCACGCGAGCATTTTTCAACTTTTCCATAGAGCTGGGACCTAATAAAAGAGCGGTACGACTGAATCTTACCTCACTCATTATTTCCCTTCGGTCAAAGCCATAAAGTTATCCCACTGAGTGCTAAGTACTTCATCTGCATTCACTTTGCATAGATTGGGTATCTGCTCAAACACATTTAATAATCTTAAGAGTGGGTTATGTTCTCCTCGCAGGACATAATTTCTGGTTATATCTGTTTCCAATAGATATCTTTTATCTTTTACCATTTCCTGCAAGAGGTTATGCTTATCTGGTCGTAATATTCTTTCACTGATAGTAAAATAGCTATTAAGACGAGAAAGTAAACGATAACCTTCCAGGCTTCCAGCATACCCATGCACCAGATATTTCAAAGGGTAATGCTTCAGCAATTCATAAGCTTGTTGCTGATAACCAACTATATGCAGCACCACAGGAAGCTGATAATGTTTTGCCAGCTCCAATTGCTGAGAGAAAAGTTTTATTTGCTTTTCAATATCCTTGCCATAGCGATCCAGACCTATCTCTCCCATAGCCCAGACACAATGTTCTGCACAGACCCCTTCTATATCTTCTAACTCTAAATCACATCCAGCATAATGAGGATGAATTCCAGCACTAAAAAGCACTCCTGGCAACGAATGCTGACGATGAAAGGCAATCTCCTCTTTAGATAAGGCAGAAGAAAGGAAATGAGTAATTCCTGCTTCCTTTGCCTCTTTCAGCAAAACTTCTACTGGCATTATCTGATTCAAGCTTGCCAGATGACAATGTGCATCAACTAATCTCATTTTTTCAGCTCCGGAAGTATCTTTAAAATTTCATTTGCTACCCGTAATCCTGCCTGTCCATCCAGTTCATCAAAGAAAATGGAACTCGCTTTTCTTCTTTCTTCTCTCAATTCTTCTGGATGAGCTAAACAGCGTTCTATGGTGGGTTCCAGTTCTTCAAAGGTAGAGATTTGCCAGGTACATTTAGCTAATATCTCTTCTATCTCGGGTACAGTTCTCTCGCATGCAGGTACTTTCCAGGTTATAATGGGTTTATCTAAGGCACAACACTCTGCCAGAATGGAGGAAGTATCACCGATACAGACATCGCTTTCCGCAATATATTTCAAGGGACTCTCCTCTTCTATAAGTTTCACTCCTTCCGTGTTCTTGATGATTTTAACATATTTTCTGGACATCCACGGA
>MWCN01000022.1 GCA_002070045.1 Candidatus Cloacimonetes bacterium ADurb.Bin211 | reverse complement strand
TACTGAACCACTAACATATTCCTGAGTCCAGCCAGAAGGGATAGAGCCTCCATTTTCAAAACTCTCATCCAGAACGGTAGTGGGACCTGTAGGTCGTGAAACAGTAAAGTTCAAGGTTCCTGTCCCTGTTTTACCTATAGTTAAATTTTGCGTAGCGTTCTGATTGGGATTTAGCTGCTGAGTAAAATTGGAAGGAGAATAGGTAATAGAGGGAGGAGTATAGATTATTGAAGCAGGGAAAATGATATCATCTGTCCAGGCACAATCAGAACCACTACTTACCGATACATCTTTAGTATATGCCCATTGTAAGGTGTGCTGCCCAGCAGGAATAGTAAAACTGGCTTGAGTCCAATCTACCGTTCCTGACCAACTACCCTGAACGGTTCCATCTACTAAAAAATTAAGAAAATCATAATTGGCTTCTGAGGATACTTTATACCAGAAAGAAAGTGTTCCTGCTGAACTAAATATCCTGATTATTTCCATAGTGCTGGATTGATTGTGAGTTATAACTCCACTGCGAGCTGAATAGTTACCACTGTGATAAGTGCTGGCATCAATAGTCCAGGGATAGGTTCCCATAGTCCAGCCAAAAGCATTAAAGTTCCAAGTCTCAAAGTCTTCTAAGAGTAAGCCAAGAGTTATAGACTCAGCTTTATTAGCACTATAGGCACCGGCGGTAGCATTAAAGTTTAGCGTAATTAAGGTTCCTATAGTTAGACTGGAACTGGCAGTTAGATTGAAAGAAAGAGAAGAATTACCAGAAGCTGGTATAGATGAAAAAACTGCATAACCGTTATTTATAGTTATGCCAGAATCAGAACTGGACATAGTTGCTGTTCCGGAAGGAGAAACAGAACCTCCAATATTATTCAAAAGCAAAGAAATAGTAACTGTTTCTCCTGGGTCTAATATACCATTATTGTTACCTGTAGGATCATATATAGTGATATTTCCAAACTCCAGTGCAGGAGCAGAAATGGTTTTGGAAAATTCATAGGTCCAGGGAGTGTAACCACTCATAGTCATAGTAATGGTGAAATTAGCTACAGTACCATTGGCAATGTTATCGGCAATACTTAAAGCAAAAGCATTATCTATAGTAGTAGAAGCATTAGCAGCTAAAGAAGGAATAGTTATGGTATCGTGAGTGATTGTTATACCAGCAGTGGAGCAAGACAAGACACAGCTCACATTAGTTGCATTAGCTGAACCTACATTAGAAAAAGTTACATCAAAGAATCCTGATTCATTGTATTCTGGGATATCATTATTGTCATCATCATAAACTACAGAAGAAACAGTCATCCAGGGAACTGAGGGTGCTATTATATCAATGTTATTAATAACGGTTCTTCTATTTTGAGCGGTTATAACCAGAGTGGCTGTTCCTGAGTTAGTAAATGGAGTTATATTTAAGGTTAAGTTTCCAGAAGCATCGGTAATACCAGTTCCATAGATTATACCATTCATTGTTAAACCGATTCGGGAATAGGGAGCGGCGCCTGAAATAGTATATGTTGAAGTTCCAATTAAAATCTGATTATTAAAGGTAGCAGAATTTGTTGCTGGTTCTCCAAAATAGGGCATAAGTGATGGGTCACCCATTATGGAATAGATTTCCCAGTAGTAGTTAGTTAAAGAACTAGCAGCTTGAGAGACAGCCATATTTCCCATCCAAATAACTTCGCCTGTAGTTTGAGCCCAATCAGTGAAAGCTTCATTATGAGTGTGAAACATAGCATCATAAGCTCCCAGAGTATTAGCATTATAGGCAGGAGCTGAACCATTAGCTGTTCCTTTTGCTCCAACAGCCCACCAGTAGTCTTCATTCCAATAAGTGTTGTTTGTGCCACCAATATAGATTACACCACCAGCGTTTGCTTTTCGGATTATAGCTTCACCAAAACAAGGTCCACCAGTATAATTAAATTTATTGGTCAGGCAACAATTTCCCACAAAGACACTAAATTTTCCCGTATTAGTCATTGCATTTACATCATTAACAGTGAAAGTAGGATCTCCCCAACTGGTTTCACTTCCATGCGCAGTATAATTTAGATAACCTCTTCCTTCATTAGCATTGGCAAGAACTTGTGCATCACTTGATTGAGAGGCAGGATAGAGATAGGTATTGGAAGTTATACCATTATTGGAATTAAAATAATATTGTGTTCCATAATTGATAGCTCCATTACCATGAGTAGGACCATAAGTGGCATCTGCTCCAGCAATCATAACTACTTTGCTAAGATAGGATAAATCTGTCATCTGAGTCTTTTCAAAGGTGATAGTTTTATTTACTATATTGGTAAGTTCTGTGGTAGAAGAGACGGAAAATCTTCCATAATACATTTCTGGAACATAATCCGAACCTTGTAAACGAACATAATTCAGGTCAGTTGGATGAGTGTTTGTAGAACCGGTATTAGTAACAATACTAATAGTACCGGATTCATCACCAATAATCAAAAGATAAGTAGGAGCAGGATTCTGGGCGGTGGCAGAAGACCAAACACTTTGCATATAAGATATAATAGCACTGGTAGTATTACTGGTTATAGTTCCTCCTGAACCTACAGTGGCAACGGTAACCGCATAACCTTGTTGAATTTTCCAATCTATAAAACTCTGGATGTAGGAAGTATAGCCAACGGGACAAAGAATCAACATCTTAGTGGGATAACGCACAATACTGGAACGATTGTCTTTTTCCCAATTTAAAAGAGTCTTGGCATAGAGTTCATCAAATTCATAGGAAGCAGTCCGAGCCAGTAATTCTTCTGTGGCAATAAAATCAGGATTATTGAAGGTAATCCTGACTGTTAGTTCTTTAGTAACCTGGAGTTCTCCTTTTACAGGATTATAACTTATTGGTTCAAAGAACATCTGGAACAGACGAACTCCTCGCATATATCCTATCTCTTCTAAGCGGAATAGCTCATTTTTTATTAAAGTATCCTTATGATAAAGAACTTCATTCATTTCAAAGGGAACTAAAGAAGGATCTTCTGATTTAGAGATAGGACGTTGAGTAGGAATCACAGGATGTAGAAGCTGAGACTGAGTCTTATCTAAGATTTCTAATTTTTGGTCTACAATCTCAAAATTAACACTTGCTCCTATAGGAACAGCAAAAAATTTACTCTCCATTGGCAATTGAGGTTCTCCTATCCGGGGAGTAAAATTATAACCTTCTATAGAGAGTTCATCAAAGAGTCCAGCTTTTGTAGATACTTCTTTGATATCTAACTTTCCGACTTCAAATTTTACTTCAAAACCATATTGGTTATTACTTAAAAGTCTTGTAGTAGATGGATTATTGGAAAGAGTGATAGTTCTGGATTCACTGGCGAATAAGAAAGAACTGCAAATGAAACTAAAAACTATCAGCGATAAAAACA
>MWCN01000021.1 GCA_002070045.1 Candidatus Cloacimonetes bacterium ADurb.Bin211 | reverse complement strand
ACACAACTGCTCACAAATCTATGAAAACAATATAACCAACCATATAAAAGTTGTCAAGTTTTTTCTGCTATTTCTGCAATTTCATCATCAATATCCGCTTATGAGCTAAGTGCTCTCAGTGTCCTCAGTGCCCTCAGTGCCCTCAGTGTAAAAAAAACCGGAGGATGAAACTCCTCCGGTTACAAGAAAAGGGGATAAATCTTTACATCACTTCGGAAATAATTTTATTCATTACCTGACGCGAGCCACCGGATTCGTCACCAACTTTCATATAGGATAAGGGAAATCCAAAGACATAGACCTTTCCGTTGGAGGAAGTAGTCCTTCTAAAGGCGACAGTTTTTTGATCATTATACTCATTGTAAAAAGCAGCGGAAGGTGGACAGACAGTGGCAGTAACAGGTTTACAACCAAACTTGAAAAGAACTTCACCCGAGAAATTACTGTTTTCAAAATAGGATAAACTACCCAAGCCGTCACGCAAGTCACATATTCTTGCTACTGCAGCTGGATCATCATATTGGAGGTTCATATCACTATAACCGCTTTGAGCATGGATGGCTTTTTGGAAGAAAGCTTTATTCATATTATCGTAGATAAATGAAATTTGGGGAATACTGCTAAAGCCAAGATTATTAACGAAGGTCTTGCGAGTTCCACCTTTTGCAATTTCTGAAATCTGCTGAACTAATAGATGTGTGTGGGACATTACTAAATTCCCTCCTCGCATCAGGTATAAGCTAAGTCCGTCAAAATCTTTCAACAGATTGCCGGAACTGAGGAAGTTATCATTATGGTAGATAACCAGTTTATACTTTTGCAGATCACTGAAGGCAAGAGCACGACTGCGTATATCAACAAAACTTGCATTGGAGCGGGTATAATAATCTACTGTTCCAGTAATGTCATAGTCGGAAAGCATACTAGTATATTGATCAGTAATCTTCTCATTGTCTATTCCGTTACTGGTAACATCGTCATCAATAACCAGAATCCCGCTACGGTTTGCGGGTTCAATATAACGATGCAGGAAGAAAGTGAAAGAAACAGGAGTGGGATCGTACTCATCTTGCAAATCAACGATTCTAACTTCAAATTTGTGTTCCCCAGGTTCAGTTGCAGGAGGAAGAGGTAATTGACTGCTTGTTAGCACAACGGTTTGACCCAAAGGTGAATTTACAGGAAGGCGCAGCCATTTTGTTCCGTCATTATCAGTAAAACCATATTGGCTGAAGGGATAGGGCGGATAGTTATAGGGTTGGCCATCCAACCTAATATCAAAAGCGGTCACTTCGCTGAAATAGTTCTTTCCCGTGCGGCTGTCTAAGAGAACATCCACTTTTTTATTATAAGGAATCTGTGCCAGATTTGAGGTATCACCATAGCTCACACCTTCACTATTAACATATTCACCCCACCAGCCCCAACGAATCCAAAGCTTGATATTGGAGGAATACACAGCAGTGTTATTTCCTTGCATATCTTTAAAAAGTGGAATAGCAAAGTGAGTTGTTCCCTCGGAGATAATTTTGGGTATAACCTTAATTTCTTCCGAATTATCATCTCCGTAATCTTCAAAGTGGTAGTTTGTAAGTGCGTAAGTTTTAGTTGGGTAGATAAAAGTATGAGGTCTAAAACCGGGACAGACATAAAATGCTAAAACAGAGCTTGAATCCGGTATAGATAGAACCCCTGCCATATCCATAACCCGAGAAATGATTCTTGTTTTCGTTACAGGTAAACCTACAGGTTGACCGTTTTCTTCTACATAATCATAAGTGATGGCTGGCTGGGTATATTTGGTTAACAGGTATTCGTTAATTTTATCAGCTCGGTTAGATTCTCCGGTTGTGGAAAACCATTCCGTTTCTGTTCCGGGAACAACTGCTCCCTGAGGGTTTAGCTTCATAAGCTTAAATTCATATTTATAGGGAACAGAGGTTATATAGGGATCGGTATCTTTCATAGAGAAGGACAGCTTTAATCCAGAGCCGACATCTTTTCCATTAGGATTACCTTTTGTAGTAGAAGCAGTACACTTGGGGCGATCAGAACGAGTTCTAAAATCACGCCAGGCAGGTTCAGAGGTTATGTCTCCCCGATTATCAATAGCTACAACTTCAAATTTACTGAATTTAACTATTGGGTTACCTTGAGCATCGGCAGCAGGAAAATTGATTACCGCATATTTTTGTGAAGTCCAGATTGAGCGGCGTGCCTGAGGATTATCTAAAGGGATATTTTGATCGGCACCAGGCATATAGTGAATAACCCATCCCGTACCCAAAGTCGTAACAAGATTTTCCGGTGTAAGCACCCCGGTAGAATCTATATAATCATAGCCGCGAGTGCTAATGGGATTACCGTTTTCATCTAAAATTCTGAAGGCAAAACCAGAAATTATTCCATCAGGATCGGTAGCATGCCAGTATATGCGTTGTTGGAAGATAAAAGTCATCGTATCATTGGGGGCAATAACATTAGTATCGTTCCAACCCTCAAAGGAGGTTATTTCAATAGTTGGTGGTCTATTGGCAAACCGGTTTCCGGATTTTCCGCAACCTGAAATCAGCAATATCATACTTATAGTTATCACTGAGATAAACAAGTGTTTAACACTTTTCACTTGCATTGTTCCTCCCAAAAAACAGGAAATAGTATTTCATTCTTTTTCACTGAAAATAAAGTCCAAAAATTCGTCAATACTTTTGTTGATATTTTGTGCCCTCAGGCAGGCAATTACCAAATTTAAATAGAGAATAGAGGTGGTAATTCTGCCTATTCCTCCAGGCACCGGAGTTATCGC
>MWCN01000020.1 GCA_002070045.1 Candidatus Cloacimonetes bacterium ADurb.Bin211 | reverse complement strand
AAAGTAAGGGTCTCAGGAAGAAACTCTTTCAAAGCCTTATGAATAGAACTTAAGGTCCAGCAAAAGATTCCACTGTTCCAGAAAAAAGTTCCCTGCCTCAAAAATTCTTTGGCTGTATCCAGTTCTGGCTTTTCTTTAAATTGTTTCACAGAAAATATTCCTTCTTCCAGTTCTTCTCCTTTTTCAATATAGCCATAACCGGTAGCTGGATAATCAGGAACTATACCAAAAGTAATCAGCATTCCTTTTTGGGCAGCAGTTTCAGCTTTCTTTAAGGCAGCAATAAAGGCATCTGTATCTTTAATGATATGGTCTGCTGGAAGCACTACCATAGTCTCATTTTCATTATAAAGAGCACTTAAATATTCCACACTCAAAGCTATACAAGGAGCCGTATTCATCCCAAAAGGTTCTATGATTATGTTTTCTGGTGGAAGCTCAGGAAGATGTTCTTTCACCAGAATAGCTTGAGAAGAAGAAGTCACCACATAGACCTTTTCTGGAGGAACTAAAGTTTCCAGACGCTCGAAGGTTAGCTGCAACATTGATTTATCCCCAAGAATACGAAGATATTGTTTTGGTAAAGATGCACGACTAAGGGGCCAAAATCTGGTACCTGAACCTCCAGCCATAATCAATGCTATCATCTCATTCTCCTCAAGACTCTATTATTTGAACATTTTTAGGATAATCATATTTCCAGACAGAAGAAGGTATACCTTGATTTAACTTTATAGAAGAAAAATTGTAAGTAACTGAATTTCCTGTTTTATCTTTATAACTCAGTTTATAAATTAAACCATTATTTTTATCCAAAGTGGCAGAAAGCGATTGAATAAAATCATCATTCTGGGGAACAAGCTCTATATTCACTCTATCCTTCGTTTCTGAGATTATGGATACCTTGGATTTATTCCAGTAGCTTTGCAGTATCTCAACTGGATTCAATTTCTCATATTCAGGTTGCATAAGGCTTTTAAACAGCGTGTTAGAAGAAGCATCATAAAGCTCTATCCTGCCATTCTCAATCTTCAATCTCTGAACGGTAGGGTCGTCAAAATGCATTAACATCCTTCCAGGAGTGAAATAAATGGTTCCTTTATAGGTGATAGTTTTTTTTAATTGAGCATAGTAATTAGTCTGTTGCACTTTAGCTTGAAAAGACCGGAGATTAGCATAGAATGAACTAACTTTGTTATAGACTTCACCAGTAGTGATACTTAGCAGCATCACACTCCAGATTAGCAAGAGAGAAACTACTATTGCTTTCTTCATTATAGTTTGGAAAACTCCTTATTAAAATGATATCTATAACTATTAACTTTATTAAAAACTGACATAGGCTTAAAACTTATTCGTCCCGGATTATTCCTCTACGGATTAAATCTTCCGTTGTTGCCAGAACTTCTCTGGATTTAGAACCCATATGTGGTCCAATGATATGAGCTCGTTCCAGAAGGTCTATCAATCTTCCGGCTCTGGCATAACCTATTCTAAAGTGTCTTTGCAGCATTGAAACTGAAGCTGTATTCGCTCTAACCACCAATTTTGCCGCTTCAGGAAAGAGCTCATCATCATATTCAAAATTGCCCATCTCCTCACTGGATTGAATAGGTAAGACAAAATCATCTTCAGGTTTAGGCTGAGTTTTAAGAAATTCACAAACCCGAGCAATTTCTTTATCAGATACAAAAGCACCGTGTATGCGTTCCGGTTGTGCTTTTCCTGGAGGTAAAAATAGCATATCTCCATTCCCTAAAAGTCTTTCCGCTCCAATTTGGTCTAAGATAACGCGAGAATCAACTTTGGAGGAAACCTGAAAAGCAATGCGAGCAGAAAAATTAGCCTTAATAATTCCGGTTATAACCTTAATGGAAGGTCTTTGAGTAGCCAGAATCAAATGTATCCCTACGGCACGAGCCATTTGTGCTAATCTGGTGATAGGTAATTCAATATCTTTGCCACTGGTAAGAATCAAATCGGCAAATTCATCTATGATTATGACAATATAGGGTAGTTTCTTCAGTTCACCTTCTTGAGTTGCTTTTTCGTTGTAGGCATTGATATCACGCACACCTGCATCGTGAAGCAATTCATAACGTCTTTCCATTTCTTTAACTGCCCAATATAGATTCTCCAGAGCACTTTCTGAATCAGTAACCACGGAACCAAGAAGATGAGGTAAATCATTATATCCAGTAAGCTCAACTCTTTTGGGGTCAATCAGAATAAGCCTTAAATCTTCAGGAGTGGTGCGAAAGAGAAAACTCATAATAATGGTGTTTATACACACACTCTTACCACTTCCTGTTGCACCAGCAATCAAAAGATGCGGCATCTTTGCTAAGTCACTAACCACTGGTCTTCCTGCAATATCTTTCCCCAAGCCAAAAGCCAACTTAGAATCAATTGCCTTCATTTCCTCTGAAAGAAGTAAATCCTTCAGATAAATCATATCGCGAGTCATATTAGGAATTTCAATTCCGATAAGCCCTCTTCCAGGAATAGGTGCTTGCACCCTAATAGATTTTGCCTTAATAGCTAAAGCAAGGTCATCTGCCAGAGAAGTGAAACGATTAACCTTCACACCCTTAGCAGGTTCTAATTCATACTGAGTGATTATAGGTCCAATATTAACATTACGGACCTCTGCTTCTAT
>MWCN01000019.1 GCA_002070045.1 Candidatus Cloacimonetes bacterium ADurb.Bin211 | reverse complement strand
GCTTTCCTCTGTCTTAAGGTCTTTCACATTCAGGACAGAAAAGTTTTTACCATAGTCATCCAGATAAAAGTATTTATAGGAATAATCAAAAACTATGGCTTTGGCATATTCAGCCAAAGTTTTCCTATCTCTTTCATCCAGAATCTGTCCAAAAGTGGCACTGTATTCAAAAACCAAACCATTTTCCGATAATTTATTCCGGATAGTAGTCCATCTTTCTTCTTCTGATTTTTTACCTTTATGACCTTCATCTACAAAAATGAGATTTCTACCTTCAAATTCTGTAATGGGAACTGTTAAACCTTTCCCTTTCTTTTCTTCTACTAACTTAGTTATCTCTATAATTAAGACTTCCTTATCCGAAGAATGGATACTTGCTATATTCTCAGAATAAAATTTACAGGGAATGCCACTTTTCTCCATCTCTTCAAAATGCTGTCTGGACAAACCTTCATTGGGAGTTATAAGAAGTATATTTTCTGGAGAAAAAAGATTATAATGAAAAAACTGAAGATAATTTATATGCATAATTAAAGTCTTACCCGAACCAGTTGCCATCCAGAAAGCTATCTTCTTTAAGTCTTTAGCTTTAAAATCTTCCAGCTCTATTTTATTCTCTTTTGTATATCTATGAAGAAATTCATTCAACTCATAGAGAAATTCTCTTTCTCTATTCTTTAAATTATCCAGTAGAATTTCAGTGATAAGCACTGCCAGATACTGAAAATATTTTAAATTAAAGCCAAGGCGTTTTCTTTTTATGTGTCCCACATAAGAACTTATATTCTGGTCATATCTAAAAAGAATATAATCTGAAAGAATCTCTTTATTCCTCTGAGGAAAAGAAGAAAGAAGGACATTATAAAAATAGGACCTATCGTCATTTTCATAACCCAGGGCGGTATCCTTTAATTTTAGCTGAAAATCCTTAAAATCTTCAATACCGAAAAGAGAAAGCATAAATTTATTTAATACCAGATACTTTTCTATCTTCATCGTTCTTAACCCATTAATCTTTTAAATTCACTTTCTATTGACCGGATATCTGCTCTAAAATCTTCAAAATCTGGTGTCAGTATACTTTGACCATTTATATAG
The DNA here is from genome assembly GCA_002070045.1 of Candidatus Cloacimonetes bacterium ADurb.Bin211. Classification (GTDB taxonomy): domain Bacteria; phylum Cloacimonadota; class Cloacimonadia; order Cloacimonadales; family Cloacimonadaceae; genus Syntrophosphaera. The sequence continues at coordinate 1,554 of MWCN01000019.1, read as the reverse complement.
ACCACCTGAGGAGTCCATTCTTTTAACTCTTCTCTGATGAACTTCTTATCTTCCTCGTAATCTTTTTCTTCCCACTTTGCATCATATTCACGCCAGATAATAGCTATCTCATTATTATCCTTTTCACCATCAATAAAAAGATATTTTCTTCCTGCATTTCTAACTTTTACCTTTTTAACTTTTATCCCGAGAAGATAATTAAAGGTTTCAGGAAGGTCTACCACCATTTCCTCTGGTTCCCCAACTTCTTCCAGATTAACCTTAAGTTTATAGCTAAATGGACTCTGTAATTTATCTATATTTAGCAAAGAAGGATTAGCTTTGGTCTCATACTCCAGAAAATAACGCAGAAGATATTTATCTCCAAATTCCAGTTCCATCTGCTCATTATCTAATGTATTAATCTCTAAATTATCCAGCGTATCTTCATATTGTTCCAGAATTTGGTACTTAAAGAAACCTCCTGCCTTGTTCTCATTATATCTTTCTTTAACATCCTTCTCCTTGGAAATCCCACTTTTATCATAAAAGAGAACTTTTTTCATTCTGGGCATAACTACAGTCCAGAAATGGTCTCCCATTTCAATTCCTATCCATTTCCTGCCTAATTTTTGTGCTACTGCAGTTGTAGTGCCACTTCCTAAAAAGAAATCCATAATTAAATTTGATTCATTTGAGGTAGATTCAATGATACGTTTTAACAAATTTTCTGGTTTTTGAGTTTCAAATCCTTGATATTCATTACTACCCCCCATTACTCCACTTATATCTAACCATAAATCATTTAATTTCATACCTTCACTTTCATCTAAATATTGTTTTATCTGAGGCAGAGAATCTTTAGATGGTTGAAATACTTTACCTTGTTTTATATATTCATCCATTTTATCTTTTGAGTATTTCCATGTCCTAATAAAACCAAATAATTCATATCTTAAGTTTGGTCTATCTGGATTAAGATTTATTAGAGGATTTAAAGCAAATCTTCTCCCTACTGGTAACGGTTCATTACCGTCTATTTGATTCTTTGAAAGTTTAATATTTTTACCTTCTGGGGTTTCTAACCAACAGAAATATTTTTTTATTTGATTGTAATCATAATTTATTCTTATATTTTCCCATAAATAATTATCGCTTTTTGTGTAATAAAATATATCATCATGAATTACCCCAAATCCCTTGACTTGAGTTTGTTTATATGTTAATCTTTTCCATATTATTTCATTCCTAAAATTACAATCTCCGTATAGTGAATCTAATAGTATTCTACCATAATAATTTGCATTATAATCAAGATGTAAAAAAATACTACCTACTTCTTTTAAACAATATCTAGATAAGTTTAATCTATTTTCCATTAAACTTAACCAGCTTGAATTCTGATATTTATCTAAATACGCAAAATCGTTACCTGTATTGAATGGTGGATCAATATAGATAGTTTGTACCTGTTCTTTATATTTCTCCAGAATAGTATTAAGTGCTTGCCAATTCTCGCTTTTTATAAGTAAGCCATCCAGAATATCATCTAAATTATGATTTTGTGTTAGATTT
>MWCN01000018.1 GCA_002070045.1 Candidatus Cloacimonetes bacterium ADurb.Bin211 | reverse complement strand
TCATCAATCTTTTCACCAATGGAGTTAAATTTTATTGCTGTTGCCATTGTTTTTTCCTATGATTCCTTATGGATTGTAACCAATGAATTACGATGTCCTGGCACTGCACCTTTAACCATAATCAGGTTTTGTTCAGGATCAACTTTTACTACCTTGAGATGACGAACCGTCACTTTCTGATTCCCATAATGTCCAGCCATTTTAAGACCTTTAAACACGCGAGAAGGTTGAGCACATTGGCCTATAGAGCCCGGACCACGGAAAGATTCATGAACACCATGTGAGCTCATAAAACCAGCAAATCCATGACGTTTCATTACTCCTGTAAAGCCACGACCTTTGGAACGAGAGCTTATACTAACCTTTTCATTAGGCTGGAAAATATCCGCTTTGAATTCAGCACCCACTTCTATATCCTCAATATTTTGACCTGTAGAAGGGCGAAATTCCCTGAGATAACGGTAAATCGGACTACCATTTTTCTTAAAATGTCCGATTATAGGGCGATTACTTCTTTTTTCTTCTATCTCTTCATAACCTAATTGCAGAGCATCATAGCCCTCTTTAGCTTTGCTACGTTTATAGACAACTCTACAGGGTCCTGCTTGAATAACCGTTACTGGAATAACTTTTCCATCAGGGTCAAAAATCTGAGTCATACCTATTTTCTTACCAATTAATCCAAGCATTGTCAGCTCCTTGTGTTAGCCTTAATTTCCACATGGACACCAGCAGGTAAACTAAGCTTTTTTAAGGCATTAGTGGTTTGTTGTGTTGGATTTAAGATATCAATCAATCTTTTATGCACCAACATTTGAAACTGGTCCTGGGATTTCTTATCTACATGGGGAGAACGCAAAACAGTATATATAGTCCTATCTGTAGGAAGAGGAATAGGTCCAACGACTTTTGCACCTGTGTTACGCGTGCTTTTTACAATTTCTGCCACCGATTGATCTAATAACCGATGGTCATAAGCTTTTAGTTTGATTCTAATGCGATTTTCAAAATTACCTTTGCTCAATTATTCCTCCCTGTTTTCAGACCATAAAAATCTCACACGGGAAAATTACCTTCACTGGTATTTCTTTTCCCAGTATGATCTCGCTGGTTAAAACTGTTTTTGGGTTTGTGGAAATAAAAGCTTGCACTTTATTCCCTTTGATACTTTGAAAAGTATCCTGTAAACAGGATATCATGGTTCCTCCTAAAGAACTATAAGCCCCTGCAAAATTAGGGACTTGGGCTATACACTTTAGATAATTTATAAAATGTTTAGTCATACTTTTGAGCCAATGCTTTTCTGTCAATTATTTTATTTTGTTTTGTAGATTATATTGGACATTCAAGAGTTACAACATCCTGATTATTGATAAGTTATTAATTTCAATAAAAGAGTAAAAATATTTTTTATGTATGGATGGTAGAAGAATGTAGAAAGCTTATTGCGATTGAATAACTGGCAAAACTCATATATTGAAATAGTATTTAGGCTATTTTTGAATAGATGCTCATAAAAATGTATAAAGACAAAATATCTAAATATGATGGTTAAGTAATTTAGTGAAACAGATTTTATCAGGAATATTAGATAAAAACAAAGGAAGTATTTCTTATTATTTCTAATTATCTGCTTTCCAGGCAAACTCTTAATACTTGCGGTTTGACAAAAAAGGCTTCTCTAAAAAATATGCATTATATTACTTATGTCTACAGCAAAGTTATGTCCTAAGTTTGCAGTAGAATAGAAGAAGGAAGATGGATGTCTACAATTTATATTGATGGAAACAGTTTAACTCTGGATGAGATAGAAGAGGTTGCTTATAAACGCACTCCTATCGCATTAACTGAAGCCTGTATTCAAAAAGTTAATAAATGCAGATATTATGTGGAAGATATAATAGAAAAAGGTGAACTGGTTTACGGATTGAATACTGGTTTTGGTAAGTTAAGTTCCATAACTATACCCAGGGATAATATTGCCCAATTGCAAGTTAATTTAATCCACAGTCATTCTACCAGTGTTGGACCTGCATATACAGTTGAACAAACAAGGGCAATTATGCTTCTTCGCATAAATGTACTAGCTAAGGGACATTCTGGAATAAGACTGGAAACTTTACAAACTCTAGTGGATATGTTGAATAAGGGTGTTCATCCTATAATACCTATGAGAGGTTCCGTAGGTGCAAGTGGAGACCTTTCTCCCCTTTCACATTTGGCACTTACCCTTATAGGAGAAGGTGAAGCTGAGTTTGAGGGGGAAATTATATCTGGTGCAGAAGCTATGCAAAAAGCTGGAATTAAACCGGCACAATTGCAGGCTAAGGAAGGTCTTGCCCTTAATAATGGAACTCAGGTTATGACTGCTCTCGGAGTATTAAATCTATTAGAAACAGAAAGATTGTGTAAATATGCAGATATAATAGCTGCCTGCACAATTGATGCAATGAAAGGAACTCCTTCCGCTTTTGATAGTTTAGTTCATAAATTACGTCCGCATAAGGGTCAAATAGCCAGTGCCTCCAACATCAGTAACTTGATGAATAATAGT
>MWCN01000017.1 GCA_002070045.1 Candidatus Cloacimonetes bacterium ADurb.Bin211 | reverse complement strand
TCCAATTTTATCCGTACTATAATAGAAAACGATCTTGCTTCCGGAAAATGCAAAAAGGTAGTTACCCGTTTTCCTCCTGAGCCCAATGGCTATCTTCATATAGGACATGCCAAGTCCATATGTCTTAATTTTGGTTTGGCAAGAGAATATGGAGGAGTTTGTCATCTTCGTTTTGATGACACTAATCCCACTAAAGAGGATGTGGAATATGTGGAATCCATAATGGAAGATGTACACTGGTTAGGCTTTGATTGGCAGGATAATTTATTTTATGCTTCAGATTATTTTGATCAGCTTTATGACTATGCTGAGATGCTTATAAAAGATGGCAAAGCTTATGTGTGTGATTTATCGCAAGAAGAGATAAGAGCCACTCGTGGAACACTAACTATCCCAGGGAAGGAGAGTCCCTATCGCAATCGTAGTGTGGAGGAAAACTTAGACCTTTTCCGCAGAATGAAAGCAGGAGAATTTGAAGAAGGTTCACGCTGTTTAAGAGCTAAGATAGATATGGCATCTCCCAATCTTAATATGCGAGATCCGGTAATTTATCGGATTAGAAAAGCTGAGCATCATCGCACGGGAAATAAATGGGTCATATATCCTATGTATGATTACACTCATTGTATCTCTGATGCCATTGAAAGGATTACACATTCTCTTTGCACCTTAGAATTTGAAGATCACCGACCTCTTTATGACTGGTTTCTGGATCAACTTCCAGTTCCCTGTCATCCCCAACAAATTGAATTTGCTCGTTTAAATCTTTCCTATACTGTTATGAGCAAACGAAAATTACTAGAATTGGTTCAATCTGGAACAGTTAAAGGATGGGATGACCCCAGAATGCCTACTTTAGCAGGAATGCGTAGAAGAGGATTCACTCCTGAAGCGATTAGAGATTTCGTAGATAGAATAGGAGTAGCAAAAGCTGATTCTCTGGTAGACTTTGAACTTCTCCAGTTTTGTGTTAGAGAAGACTTGAATAAAAGAGCTAACCGTGTAATGGCTGTTCTTCATCCTTTGAAAGTTACCATTGAAAACTACCCTGAAGATCAAATAGAAGAATTTGAAGCTATCAATAATCCAGAAGATGAATCAGCAGGCACTAGAATGGTGCCTTTCTGTAAATACCTTTATATTGAACAGGAAGATTTTAATGAGAATCCTCCTAAAGGTTGGCATAGACTTTCACCAGGTGCTGAAGTCCGTCTAAAACATGCTTACTATATCACCTGCAAAGAAGTGATAAAAGATCCGGATGGAAATGTTACTGAACTGATTTGTACCTACGATCCCAGTTCCAGAGGTGGATGGACACCTGATGCACGAAAAGTTAAAGGAACTATTCACTGGGTTAGTGCCAAACATAATATTGATGCAGAAGTTAGACTTTATGAGAATCTCTTTACTATCCCGAATATCAATGACATAGAAGAAGGTAAAGATTATAGAGATTATCTAAATCCCAATTCCTTAAAAGTCATAAAAAATTGTAAACTTGAGCCGTCCTTAAAAGATGTTAAAATTGGAGAAAAATTCCAGTTCCTGCGTCAGGGTTATTTTTCCGTAGACTATGATTCCACTTTAGATAATCTGGTATTTAATCTCATTGTCACCCTAAAAGATAGCTGGGCTAAACAACTTAAAAAGATGGAAAATGGCTGAATCCTATAATTTTTATGGACAATTAAATAATCTTTTCTAAAAAGGAATATAGGAGGTAGTTATGACTTACAAACTAATGCTTATCAAGATTGACCATCGTAGCACTGAAGCAGTGAAAGTCCAGAGTGTCCTTACTAAATATGGATGCAATATCAAGGTTCGTTTAGGATTGCATGAAGTCTCTAATAACTTTTGCTCCAATGATGGCTTAATAGTTTTGGAAGTTGAAGGAGAACCTCAAGTCCTCAACGAGATGCTTCAGGAATTAAATTCTATAGAGTATGTGAAGGCTCAGTTATTGGAAGTTTAATTAATCAAGATGAAAAAACTCTCTCTCATTAAAAGGATATAACGAGAGAGAGTTTATTTTTTTTATTATTCTTAATTTCCTATTGTCGCCACTATTACAGCTTTTATAGTGTGCATTCTATTTTCCGCCTCATCAAAAACTACAGATTGAGTTGATTCAAAGACCTCATCGGTCACTTCCATTGCAGAAAGATTGAACTTTTCTCCTATTTGTTTACCTATCTGAGTTTCCAAATTATGAAAAGAAGGAAGACAATGCATAAAGATAGTGCTTTCTTTCCCGGTTTTTTTCATCAATTCAGAATTCACTTGATAAGGTCTTAAAAGCTGGATGCGAGATTCCCAAACATTGTCTGGTTCTCCCATAGATACCCAGACATCTGTATAGATTATATCAGCATCTTTAACCCCTTCATCAATATCATCAGTTAAAGTAATTTTAACTCCCGTAGTATTAGCCATTTTCTTGCATCTATCTAATAAAGAGATATCAGGAAAAAGAGATTGAGGGCTAACAATGCGAAAATCCATACCCATCTTAGAACAGCCAATCATTAA
>MWCN01000016.1 GCA_002070045.1 Candidatus Cloacimonetes bacterium ADurb.Bin211 | reverse complement strand
CTGGCGTAGAGCGAGGAACGAGCATCGACGACAGCAACATTTCCTGCCGTCCATGCTTACTGCGTTCGCTGGACGCCAGGGGTGGCGAGCTGACTTTGATCCGGGTTCCGTTCGCTACGCTAACCGCAAACCATCACTATGAGTTGTAGCCCTCCGGGCACCCACTCGGTTTGAAAGTGAGCCTTCATTGTTATAACCACCTATCAGTTTGCATGATCTATGTGGGAGCAATCATGTCAGTTAACTTTAGCCTTGACACTTTTACATCGATGGAATTTATTGTGCACAATAATACTTAGTAGGGGTAGGAATATCCTGAAAACTGGAAGCGTTATGCTTAAAGACATCGGTTATAAGGTGCTCAAGTTGATTACTGCACCTACAGTCAAAGGACTGTGGATAGATAGTATTCAAGGGTTGGAGAACATCCCCAGGAATACCGGGGCTATACTGATTGCCAATCATGCCAGCTATCTGGACTTCATCATTCTCGGGACCGTTGTCGAGAATTTAGTTGGGCGCCCACTTTATTTCTGGGCTAATTCCAAGGTTTGTAATCACCCAATATTCAAATACTATGCTAAGAACTTCAAAAGTATTGAGATAGACTATGACAAGCCTTCTAATGCGTTTTGGAAAGAATCAATTGAGAAACTCAGGAACAACCAGTTGATCTGCATATTCCCAGAAGGGACAAGAACGCGAACAGGCAGATTGAATGAATTCAACAGCGGTTATTTAAGGCTAGCCAATGCAACCTATACTAAAATAATCCCTGTAGTTATACATGGAACATTCAAAATTCTGCCACCTCACAGACATACCCCAAAAATTAAAAAAAGCAGGGTAGTAATCAACACTCCCTATACTCCTAACTTCCCTTTACGTAAAGCGGAGGTTGAAGCTATTAACTCATCAATCCATGAAAAATACTATAAGAGTGTGTTAAGATAAATGGCTGTTTTTATAAGGCGATCTCCAAACATACAGGATTCATTGGTAGATATTTTCAAAGAGATGTCATTCAAGCCTGGAAAACGAGTATTTATTAAACCCAATTTATGTGGTAGAGTGCCTATCAAACCAGGAGAAAACACCAGCATTCATTTTATGGATGCTCTAATAGAAGTTCTATGCGCAGAAGGCACTCAAGTTACGATAGGGCATGGCTCTTTGTTAGGGTCAGATGAACATCAAACTACGTTTGAAGAGACGTTGTCGCAATCAGGTTTTAGCAAATATTGCGAACTGCCTAATGTCAGGGTTTTAAATCTTGATGAATTAGACAAACAAGAAGTAGTGTTAGACGGTGTGACTTTTCATTTACCAATAAGCTACTTTGAGAATGAGGTTGACACATATGTGAATCTTGCCAAGCTCAAAACGCATATGGAGACTGATGTAAGTCTTTCTCTTAAGAATCAGATGGGGTTGCCAATACCTGTAGATCGCATAAACATGCATAGGCTGGGTTTGAGCAAGTACATAGCATTATTAGGCTCTGTAATAAAACCTGATCTATGCATAATAGAGTCAGATCCAGCTATGGAAAACAATGGCCCTCACCATGGTACTCCGCGTCAAGTTGATTTAATAGCAGTATCTAATGATATGGTTGAGATTGATAGCTTGATTTGTTGGCTGATAGGGCTAGATCCAAACCAGGTTGATCATATAAGAATAGCAAGTGAGATTGGAATCGGTTCTTTATGTGATATTGGAACAAGAGAGAAATATAGTCAGTTCGCAATAAAGGACTTTAGACTGGCATCAAAAAAGATAAGATTTGGCAGAATGATTTATGCTTTTCCTAATTACAGCTGTTCAAGGTGTATAAACGCAGTCAACAATGCTGGTAAAGTGCTTAAAAAATATCCTGTAAAATACCGCAGAGTACTTGTTCAATCAATCATTTCCAGGAAACCCATTAATATTATCTTTGGTTCAACAAGCGAAACTGGATTTAATAGCAAACACACCAATATTCTGATTGGCAGATGTACTCGGGAATTGGCCAGTAAATTGAATACAGAATATTTAGATAAATGTCCGCCCTCACAAAGTGATGTGGTCGCATATCTCATAGATAATTTAAAAAACAGGAGAGAGTAAGTAGTGAGCAGTTCAGTAAAAAAAATGTCGCTTGGGCTTGCAGTAGTTACTGTGATATTGTTTACAGTTCTTGCCTTTGCAATCTGGATGATTAAAAAAGTTGACTGCGATGCAACGAGATAACTGATAAATAGTATGCAAATCGTATGTTCCAATGGCAATATCATAATACCATAACGGTCAAACTAAATACAGGTAGAGTGATTTAATACTATCATTATCTCATTTGCTACAGCTCGACGAATAACTTGTTTTATTTAGGGTAGGTTTTCTATTTTAAGTTTCAGTGAGTGATTGCGTACTCTATACGGGCGGCGCAAACCACGCCTATTACAGCGGGCTGGGCAAATTTTCTTGACAGATTTTCGTTCTGCCGGCATTTTGCCTATCAGAAGGC
>MWCN01000015.1 GCA_002070045.1 Candidatus Cloacimonetes bacterium ADurb.Bin211 | reverse complement strand
ATTATTATTCGATAAACCAACCCTAACTCAATACCTTAGTGATAAGGGATACGCCATCATATGGTCTCTATATGGTGAAAAGAGAATAATAGACACGAAGGGTAAATCTCCAGGAATGCTTGAGATAAAAGGAATCTACTGGTTGAATGACAAAGATGATCTTGAGGGTCTGTTTACGACATCTAACACCTGGTATACCAATAAGTAGCCCCGTACCCTAAAAAAGTCCTCACGATTCTCCCGCATTATTTTGCTCTTGCAGAAACCTTGTCATAATATGTAATTTTCGGTAATTAGATTTGCACAAAACTTATCAAAAACAACTAAAATAGCTCTTGGAAAGGATGACCAAGGATCTCATATGATGCGACAGTTTGCAGATTTATCTGCTAAATTTGCTGTTTTCAGTATCATAGTGCTGATATTCCCTGAAACGAGTTGACACTCTAAAAAATGGTTGAACAATTAGTGGCAAGAACATTATCTTGATAATTTATGACTAAATGCAAGAAATATTCAAAAGATTGAAGAATATTTACCTGATTTTTACATTTTTCCCGTAATCTGGGTACAGCTCTCCTACATTATGTTCGCATAATTTTTACGCAGTGTTTCAAATTAAAAGCAATTGCTCCTATTACCAAATAATCGGCAGTTTTTCTTCAGTCCCATATAGATAGACCTATTCCAACCACAGTATTTCTTCAAACTACCAAAACTGCTTTCTATCCGGTATCATTCTTTTGTAATTCAGTTGTTCTTCCATCTGATAATCGGATAACTGATACCAGGACCGAAGTAGCATAATCCAAAACATCACTTTAGCTGAATATAAATCTCTACCCGTTACTGATTGGTGTCTAATTTCTACCTTCAATAGAACTTTATTGATTCTCTTCAAATCTATTACTTTCTCCATGTTGTTAAGAAAGTGCTTGTGCTTTGATATGCGGTTTTGTATCTCTTGATCGGCTAAGGTTCTCTTTGGCTTTTCTAAGATAAGTTACTTAATAATTATAGACTTCTATCCTTTCACCATTTATCTTATCAAGAATAAATTATGCCTTCTTTTTGTTCACTTCTATGTGCAAACAATCTTATTTAAACTTAAAAGACATAAATACCTTGCTAAGATTTTATTGATTCCTGATTGCACAGGAATGACAAAGGAATTTTCAAAATGAGAATGTTAATAAGGGATGGCAAATTCATTTTTTAGTGTAGAAAACGAATGTTCCGAAAATAAAAGGGAATAAAAGTATGCCTATATAAAATAGCTTGACAAAAAAGGTAAGATGAAATATATAATTATCTAATTATATTTACAGTATAAAAATCAAGGAAAAAAGAATGTTTTCAAAAAAATCAAGACAATATGTTGGTTTTCCCACCAATATTTTGGACTCAACTTTCAAAAACAAAGAGAATAGTAAAACACTCAAGTTTTATCTGATAGGGATTGAATAAATTTTATCTGAGTAATATATAAAGGAAAGTAGAAATGGAAAATAGCACATATTTAGCTTTAGAACCACCTAAAGATAAATTGATTAAAAGAGACAATATCATTAACACCATGATGACTTATTTAAATAGTGGTGTTAGAATTCTCTATATAGAAGGAGATGAAGGTATCGGGAAAACAACTCTCACTGAGATATTCCATCATAAAAAAACTTCTTTATCGCTGCTAATTAAACTTGATTTAAGTTGTAAATGGGGTTCTGATTTAAATCAAGTCAAATACGACATATACTCAGATCTTTATAAGTTCTATTACGAAAAAGATTTTGTACAACCCGAAGGTCAGGAAATTTTAGATTCAGATTTTTCTGGACTCCTTAACAAATGCAAAAACAGGCTTAAGAATAAAAAACAAGATTTTTATATTATTGTAGATGGACTAACTGAAATCGATCCAGAGAATGCAAAAAAGATATTTTATACGCTTCCTCTTTCATCCAATTTTCTAAATTTTAAGATTATTATGACCGGGAACAGGCAAGATAGAAGTAACTATGAAGAATATGAAGGATTTCAGGCATTTCCATTGCCTGGTTTTTCAGAATATGAAACAAATGATTTTTTTGCCGAATATAAATTTAGTAGTGAGCAACTAACTAATATTTACAAAACCAGCGAAGGAAACCCCGGCTATCTTGCCAGTATCAAACGAAGATTAGATTCTGGCGAGTTGCCTGAGAAGGTGTTAGCAAATTTACCAGAAAACCTGCCTAAAGCATTAACATCAGAATGGAAAAATACTCAATCATGCGATCTCAGAATACTTAAAGCACTGACTCTGGTGGCATGCGGGATGAACGTTTTTTCTTCAGATCAGTTAGCAGAGATTTTTCAATTGGATCCTAAGGAAATGAAAAACAGTTTGAATCGGTTCAACTTCATAGTTTGTGAAAATGAAAATGTCAAATTTATAACTGAGTCCTTTAGGAGATTTGCTGTCAAGGAATTAGAACAGTATAAAGTTGAAGCATATATGGAATTCATAGAATATCTTGTGGATAAACCAGATATTGCTGAATCAATAGGAGGAATACCTAAATACTTATACGAGATAGAGAAATATGATGAGGCACTTGAATATCTGACAGATGATATGTTTGCAAAAATGATCAAAGAAACCAAATCTTTTAAGAAAATTAGACAGGATATTCAATATGGAGTTCTATCAGCTTTAAATACGAAAGCTCTGGAAGTATTGATTGGTCATTCTTTAAAATCATCAGCAGTTGAAAGCCTTACTAATATTAAAGTATGGGAATCTGAATTGGAAGCTCTAATGTCATTAGGTGATTATGACAGTGCGGTAAATCTGGCAAGTATGGCAACAATGGTTGAAGACAGGTTTCATGCCTATGCGCAGATATGTAAACATTGTGCAATGAATGACAAAGAAATTGATCCATTAGTTATAGACCAGCTAAAGATGATCTATGATGAACTTGATAAACCAGCTCTTGGAGAGAGAGCAGTTGATATAGCACAGGATATCCAGTTTTTTGACCCCCTAATGGCCATAGATCTGATTAAATCTTCACTTGGGGTCAAAAATGATCCAAATGCTACCGATTATGCATTTACAATGCTTGCTCTATCTGCGTTAGATGATCGGAATGATCTTAGTGTTAGCAAAATGGAGAATTATGATACCTACATACAGTGTTCCTCTCTAAGGAAAATTGCTAAAGGACTGAGATTATTAAAACAGCATAATGGTACCGAGAATATTATCTCATCATTTAGTGAAATAGAAGATTTCAGCGATAAAATCACTCTGATCCGACAATGGATAAGCACCCATAGAAAAGCTAACGATGCAGTTGATATTAGTTTGTATGGATTAGAGCTGGTTCTTGGTAATAGAGATTATTCTTCCAATGCAAGGGTTTTCTATGACCTTGTGCTTCCCTTGGAATACACAAAAAATTATGAAAAATCTAAAAAAATAATATCCATAATTATCCCTCAATTACCAGTGATTAAGAGTATTGGTCCAATTGAGGATTACTACAATCTATACTTAATGTTATCGTTAGGGGAAATAACTCATAACTTGCAAAACTTCTTTACGATGATTGATCAAATTTTAGAGGAGATCAGTTTAGAAAATAATCTAATTGTAAAAGCCAATACTCTTTCCAGAATCTTGGCTACTATTGCACTACATTGCGAATATTCTGGTTGCGATAGATATCAAGAATTAGAGCACAAATGCAAAACTGACTTGGATGAATTTATTATCGAATTGCTTGATGGCACAGCAAATAATTATGAGGTTATGAAAACTGTCATAAACAACATAAGTCTCTATAGTATTGACTACGCACTTGGTATAATCGATTTAGTCAACACACAATATCGACGTGATTGGCTTTATATAAGTATGTTCAAGTTTATTTTGACACACACTTCAAACAAAGATGTGCTTGATCGGATGATTAGCGTTTACGATTTAATCGACGCACAAGATATTAAAGACGAATTGATAGTCAATTTGCTTGTTATTATGTTAGAAAATAGAATTACTATAACAGATTCAATGGCAAATGTAATTAAAAGCGTTAATTCCATCCGAAATCTAGGGGAAAAGTGCTTTGCTTATACTCAATTAGCCTGTTATCAAATCAAGTGCTGTGACAACCGATTGTTTTCAATTAAGGAGATTACCGATAATTTGGCTCAAACATGGAAGTCAATTGACGAAAATTGGCAGAAAATCGAGATTGGCTTTAAAATAGTAGCCAGTTTAGCTAAGTATGATAAAGAAGTAGCGCAAACATTTCTTAATCTAACGGACAAAGAAAGATCAAACAACATTATCAATACAGATAAATCAGCTACGGCTGTGCTAATCTCATTATTACTTACGATTAGAGCTTTTAGCGGTTTACTCGTTAAGAAGATTGATACCAGTGAAGATCTTGATAGAATTCTAAATAATATAGGTTTAATTCCTAGTGAAAATGTAAAACTACAGCTTTACACAGACCTTGCACATAGGGCATATTTAAACGATAGAAATGACATACTCAAAAGAATAGTTCAGGATCATATAAATCCGATTATAGAAGCATCTGTTGTCAACTCTGAAATTTATCAGAACCAGATTATTATAACAGCTCCGGTCCTGTTTTTCCATCATCACTCTTCGACTATCGATATATTGAAAAAAATCCCTGAGGACAGACGAGAAGAATGCGCTGTTAATATCATTAAAACTATCTTAACCAACAAACCTGTCATTGACCCTATTGATCGAAGCAAAATTAACAATAATATATTAAAATATGAACAGGTTAAAGATGTGATAGAACTGATGCCCCTGATAAAACGAGATTATATATATTTTGATGTTATTAATGAACTGGCAGACCTTTATATGGATCACTGTAATGAATATAGCAGAGAACAAAAAGCTGACATGGAAGCACAGCTAAATGAATCTCTATTACAGCATTTACCTGATCCGAAAGGAATACAACATGATGGCTACATAATAGCTATAAAAGCTCAGCTAACCAGAATGTTCAACCACAATAATGAATCCAAGTGGAAGAAATTGATTGAAAAGGCTAATCGAATTCCTAACAAAGCCGATAAATGCTTTGTTCTTGGCATTATTTATGGGATTATGCCGCAAAAGATGATCAATTCTCTTCATATTAAATACAGTGATCTTGAAGCCCTGGTTGATAACCTGCCAACTTCTTTGGAAAAAGCATCCCACTATACCACATTAGCCCAATTCAATAGAAATAACACAAATGTATATGTGAAACAAATTTTAGAAAAATCTATGCGCATAAGTCTCGAAAGCGAATCCAAAGCTATGAGTCAGATCAGAAAAGAAATGATCAATTTAGCATATAACATAAATCCTGACCTCGCAGCTAGTCTGGCATCTCTGGCAGATGAGGATCCTGCCAGAGCAAATCTCAAGAGGGATCTCAATAGGCAATTAAATGTATTAAAACTGCGGCAAGATATGTTCTCAGTAAACTACAATCTTGGACAAGTGGAAGATTTTAGATCAGTGTACCCAATGGCTGCATGGAGTAGTTTAGCTTCATTGAATTCAAATAGAATACCAGCAACCGGAGCTAATAACACATATAATTCGATAAAAGTAGCTGCAAGTTTACCACTTGAAGAAGCATATCCAATTTACTCTTGTGTAATTGAAAATTTAGTAGTTAAATATAAATCAACTGACCAGTCCAAAACAATTTTAAGACCAATTTTTGTTCATCTTTTATCTGCTTCTGAGATTGTGCTGGGAATGACGAACTTTGTCGCATCAAAGGATATTAGCATTCCTTTCAGTTCTGAACCAAGTGTAAATGACACCTTTGCCTTGATACAACATGGTCAAAAAGAGAAGGCAAAGCAATTTTTTATGAATTGGCTTGAATCTTCAGTTTCGGAAATTCTCTACATCTGTGATCAATACTTTACTATTAATGATATAGAATGGCTATTTTGCATTCAATCTGTGATTCCGGATTTGACTGTGATCATAGTTTCCAGCAAAAAGAAAAACGATTGTCAAAACCTTCAGGAAGAATATAAACAGGCATGGAGAAATTCATATCAGACAACCCCTTTGCCCGTAACATTTTTTTTGATAGATTGTGGTGATAGAGAAGAGTCATTTCTTCATGACAGATGGTGTCTTAGCGAAAAAAGCGGTTTAGATATTGGTACATCATTCAATGGTCTAGGAATGAAGGAATCTAAGTTGAAGATTATCCCCCAGAATGAATCAGATAAGCAAAAAAATGACCTTCAGACAGCCCTTTTATCAAAAACTATACCAGGTACCCATGAAAAGCTTTACTACGAAAAAATTGAGATTAACTGACTAATCTTTCCCAGTAGCCCAAGTGATTGGGAGGCAGAAAAATAGCTAAAAATACATCTTAACAAAAACACCTCGTATATTATTGTTGCATTATAATACAAGATTTATATAGACAAGCCATAAACACAAGTTATCTTGTTCTCATATTTACATACAAGGATTAAGAAAAGGGACATCTCACAAACAGAGTATCGATTCAATCACATTGTAAGCTATAAAGCAGGCGATATCGTCAATACCTAACAGTTCTGTGGTCAGAAAGTAGACAATTCTGTCTAGTTTTTCCTGGCTCAAGACCGTAGAGATTGCCAAGGCTTTTCGAATCAATCCCCGCACTCTATTTCGTTGGATAAGTCAGTTCAAAGATCAAGGAGTTGAAGGTCTGGTAGACAAACCTAAAGGGCGTAAACTGGCTATTCTGACATATGAGATGAAAAGCCAATTAGTTCAATGGATAACAACGCTAAAGGAAAGTGATGGTAAGCAGGTATCTTGGACGCTGGACAAGCTCAGGGCAGAACTGGAAAGAGTCTATTCTGTGAAGATTAGTAAATCTGCACTGTCAGTAAATCTCGCAAAAAATGAAGATCAGATTCAAATGACCTCGCTCTATACATATCATGGCAGACAAGGAAAAACAGGCAGAGTAAAAAAACTCTAAATTACCTGACGGTAAAAGCTGAAAAGAATTCAGGCCTAAGAGTATTCTTCTTTGACGAAGCTCATTTTGGCCTCCAAACCAGTCTGATCAAAGTCTGGGCAATGTAAGGAAAGCCACTTCAGGTAAAAGTCAAACAAGCCTACCAACTCTTCTGTATCTATGGCTCGATTGAGCCAAAAAAAGGTGAGAACTTCTCCCTGTTTCTACCCCAGGTCAACACTGAAATGATGAATCTCTATCTTAAAAAAAATGAGCCAGGTGTATGAGAATGAAGAAATCGTTGTTATTATGGGGCAGCTAGGATTATATAAATCAAAGGAATTTTTTGTGCCTGATAATATCGCTATCATATGCTTGCCATCGTACTCGCCAGAGCTAAACCCAATTGAACGATGGTGGAAGCACATGAAAACAAACTATATTCACAATCGTGTCTTTGAGTCACTCAAGCAAATGATGGCACTTATATTAGATGTTTGCAGAATTGAAAACCGATATGGTTTCCTATTTGTGTCATTGCGGTTATCTATACTAATAATATTACAGTATAAACTCTGTATTATCTGTGTAATCTGTTGGAGCCTTTTTAAATTCTTATCTGAATAAAAACCATATCTGCGTTATCTGCGTAATCTGTGTGCTTTTATTCTTATACAAAACCTGTTATCTGTGCTATTTGTGTAATCTGTGAGAGCCTTTTTAAATTCTTATTTGAATAAAAGTTAAAAAAACTCATATCTAAGTAATCTTCGTACTTTCATTCTTATACCAAACCTCTTATCTGTGTAGTCTGTGTAATCTGTGAGAGCTTTTTAATTTTTATCTGAATAAAACCCAAATCTGCGTTATCTGCGTGCTTTCATTCTTATACCAAACCTCTTATCTGTGTAATCTGTGAGAGCTTTTTTTAATTCTTTTCTTGGAGCTTATGTCCAGCTTATGTCCAACTCATGTCCAGCTTATGTCCGAAATCGGACATAAGCTCACCATAATCTCCTTATAAGGAAGAGATAAACGCTAAAGAAGGGCGGAACATAGTTTATTTGCTTGACATAGGGCGGATTTATCAATTTTCGGTTATAAAATAAAAAGGATTTGTTAAATAATAGAGGATATGAATGGAAATCAGCAAGACTTATGAACCCCAACAAATAGAAAAGAAATGGTATGAATTCTGGGAAAGAAATGATTATTTTAAACCCGCAGGAGACCCATCAAAACCTCCTTTCACCGTTCTAATACCACCCCCAAATGTCACTGGCATCCTGCATATGGGTCATGTTCTAAATAATACATTGCAAGATATTGTTGTGCGTTTTCATAGGATGCTGGGAGAACCTACTCTCTGGTTACCTGGAGTTGACCATGCTGGTATAGCTACTCAAAATATGGTAGAAAAAGAACTTGCCAAAGAAGGAAAAACAAGACAGGAAATTGGAAGAGAAAAGATGCTGGAACTCATCTGGAAATGGAAGGAAGAAAAAGGGAGTCATATCATAGACCAACTAAAAATGTTGGGTGCTTCTTGTGATTGGTCTCGTCTTCGTTTTACTATGGATGAGATGCTTTCCAGAGCAGTAAAAGAAGTTTTTGTCCGCCTTTATGAGGAAGGTTTAATCTATAAAGGAAAATATATTATCAATTGGTGTCCGCGTTGCGTGACCGCTCTGGCTAATGATGAGGTTGAATACAGTGAAGAAAACGGCAATCTATGGTATATTCGTTATCCTTTAACAGAT
>MWCN01000014.1 GCA_002070045.1 Candidatus Cloacimonetes bacterium ADurb.Bin211 | reverse complement strand
CAGAGCTCAAATTATGAGCATTGAATCTTCTATCTTAGATAGAAAAAATTTCGTGTTCTCAGTAACTCATGACCCTCTACGACAGGGTAATATCATTAAAGATAGATTTGATATGCAAAAAGAATTTGAAAATGCAGTAAGGAATATGTTCCGTCCCACAGGTACTTATATTGATGAGGAAACCGGAAGAAGATTAGTTACCATTGAGTATCAGGATAGAATTTATACTGCTGGTGTTGGTGATGTAGTAGAAGGACGAAAAATTATGTGGATAACCGAACAAAATATTGGCATATATTATGGTGGTCCTCAAACTATTTCTATTCAACCTCGTCCCCCAATACCAGATTTTTCCTTAGAAGAAACCAGACAAAAATCACTGGAACAAAATTACTAACTATGAAAAAATACAACCAAGCTGGAGTTAATATGATACACCATCCCGTGTCCAAACACCTTATGCTTTGTGCCATGGTAATGATATTACTATGTCCTGTATTCAGCATTGGAGCACAAACAAGTAACTTGCGCAAACCCGTAACTCTAAATTGTATGGATGAACCCATATCTTCTGTTCTAAATACTCTTTCAAGACTTAGTGGCACTAATATTGTGCTGGCTACAGATCAAACTGGCATGGCAGAAAAAGAGCAAAAAAGAGTTACTCTTAATCTCAGAGAAGTCCCCATT
Source organism: Candidatus Cloacimonetes bacterium ADurb.Bin211 (assembly GCA_002070045.1). GTDB lineage: Bacteria > Cloacimonadota > Cloacimonadia > Cloacimonadales > Cloacimonadaceae > Syntrophosphaera. The sequence continues at coordinate 4,394 of MWCN01000014.1, read as the reverse complement.
GAAACAGCTGTATCCCTCGTAGCTAAATCAGCAGGATTATCCTATAAAATTTATGGCGATAATACTTTTCTGGTGGGAACACTACAGAATATTTCTGAATCTGCTGGTGAACAAAGCCACATTATCTATTTAAATTATCTTGATGCTGAAAAAGTTAGTAAAGCATTAGAAAGCACTGAAGTCTCTGTGGTGCCAGTGGAAGGTCAAAATGCTATTATGGTTTACACTAATACTGATACCTTTGAAAGTATTAATAATTTAGTTAAATCTATGGATCTCCCTCAAAAACAAATTGAGATTAGGGTCCGGTTAATTGAAATTAATCTTACCGATTCTAAAAAATATGGTATTGATTGGAGCAGACTAAATCATTTAACTACAATCATTGCTGAAGACCCAGTCAATTCTGTGGGCACTGGTCTGCCTTATAATTATTCTGATGTTGAAGGCTATCTGCCACATGGTAATCCTACGGATTTTGAACAGTTGCCTGATCAACAGTATTTCCAGAGAATTAATGGATTCCATGATATCGGTCATTTCAGTCGCCAATTAACCGCATTTGATATCACCATTGATTGGCTACTGGAAAATAATGCGGCAAAATTGTTAACTGATACACGGGTGACTGCCCTGAATGGTAACGAAGCTAATATCCATATCGGTGAAGTGGTTCCTTATGTTGTAACTGATAATGAAAAACAAATCCAGGTAGAGCGTGAACAAGTTGGTATTATGCTAACTGTTATTCCTACAGTTAATGATGAAGGACTCATTACCGCACAAATTTCACCAGAAGTAAGTTCTGTCACTGAATTAGTTGGTGGTTATGTTCCTCGCACCAGAGTCCGTCGTATCAATTCCACTGTAACCGTTCCAAATGAACATAAGATTATAGTCGGAGGTTTACTCAGTTCTAACATTACCAATAGAGTATCTAAAGTTCCCCTACTTGGAGATCTTCCTTTTATTGGGAAACTCTTTCAGCATAAAACGGAACAAATTGATAACTCCGATTTAATTATTGAAATCACACCCCGTATAATTACAGCTGACCAATATCGTCCTGACCCTAATGTTCAGGAACTTAAAAGTTTCGGTGAGCCTAAACTGGATGAAAGAATGACTCGTCGTCTTATCCAGTATGAAAACATAAACAATGATAATAATAATGAGGAAAATAAGGGGAAATAAAATGAGAAAGATAAATAACTTATTCCCGATAGTTATTTTCCTGGTCTTGGCTCTTTTCTTAGTCATTACCTCTTGTGATAGACGCAATCCCCCACCCACAGGAATTGGGGTAGTCAAACCTTCTGAAGTAGTAAAAATTACTAAAATTATAGCTGACCCAGATACCATTTACTGTGATAATAACATTACCTTTTCCCAGATAAGTGTCACTGTCAAAGATGGTGATGGTTTTGCCATACCAGACAAAATAGTTAATTTCCGAGCTAATATTGGAAGAATACTCCGTAGTGTCCCTACAGATAGTAGTGGTGTTGCAACAACCACTTTCTGGGATGATGGAGAACAAGGATTAGCCACTATAATGGCTGTAGTCCAGAATATATCGGAAACTACTAATACAGTAATCTCAGCTGATACCGCCAGGGTAGAAGTATTCATTGATGAAATTCCACCTGTGGAATCCATCACTCTTAATTTCTCATCACAGGATGATCCCTATCCTATGACTGTTTTGCAGACCACGGAAATTGATGCTACCGCTAAAAATATTCTGGGACAGACGGTGCCTAATAACACTCTTATAACATTTAGTTGCAATAAAGGAAAATTTGTAGATGAGGGTGGAAATACTTTAGGTACGAATATCGTTTCAAAGACCATAAACGGTAAAGCCTATGCTCGTTATAATGCTGGAACTAAAGCTACAACGACTCCAGGAGAAGAACCTGCATATGTAACTGCAAGTATTGGAGACATATCCAGCACTCGTGAAGTGATAATTTACCCTGCCAATCCCTTTAACATCCGATTACAATCTTTTGTTCAAGTGGGTGAAGTGATGGTTGAAACCGATACCAGTTCGGTCGCCAGTCCAAACAATATTTATATGTTGGCTACTCTCAAAGATCCCCATGGAAACCCCTGTCCTACAATACCTGTCCGCTTTGAAACCAATCTTGGTTCTTTTATGAATACCACTCAATCTATTACGCTAAATACTAATACTATGGGTGAAGCTCAAGTCAGATTTACTCCCGGTCTTGCTGCAGGAGCGGCTACTATTAAAGCATTTGCTAATAATGATACACTACAGACTCAGATTATTTTTAATATTAAATCTGACGATATTTATTCCATCTCATTCACTCAACAGGAACAGATAACTCTTAATGTTGCCAATACTGGTGGTACGGATTCAGCTATTTTAAGAGTTAAGCTAAAGGATATTAATGGCAATTTAATAGATTATTCTCAAGAGGTATATTTCCGTATCGTTAATTTAAATCCACCTGCTGGAGCTAATTTAAACAATCATCCTGTCACGGACAGTGTATTAGTTATATCCACAGGAGGAGAGGCACAAGTCTCAGTAAATAGCGGTAGTGAATCGGGAATTCTTATAATACGTGCGTCCTGTATTGCTAAAGATGGACGATGGATACATGCCACTAAAGCTAATATTGTCATTCATGCTGGACCTCCCGCAGAAGTGAAACCATTTATCGGTGGTTTTAATACAGGACAGAATATGGGTGGAGGCCTCTGGAGAGTAGTAGCGGGTGCAGTGGTTAAGGATAGATATGGCAATCCGGTAGAAACCGGCACCTCTGTCTTTTTTGAGTTAGTATATAATGTTGTGACGAATTGTCAGATTGGTGCGGCTGGTTATGTTGGAAATACAAGTGTTGAGGATGACTCCCTTGCAGGTGTTGCTTACACCACAGTTACTTATTCAGGAAATTTCACTTATGACTGGATTGTTATACGGGCAAGTACCGGTGCTGTAGAAGGAGAAGGTGTTGCTGGCTATGCCACGGTCCAGTTACCTTTAAATGATCCACAATTTGAAGCTCGGATGGTACCAGGTCACCTAAATTTCTTTTCTAATGACACCTGGCTATCGGCTGATTTTTACGCTGTGCTTACTGATGGACAGGGTAAACCAGTAGGTAATGCAGTTATTATATGCGTTTCTACCAAAGGACAATTTGTTCCAATACCAGGATTTAATAATAATTACCCTTTCGATCCACCCTGGCAAATTATAACTGATGATGGAGACTATGGAATGGGAGATAAAGCTGGATGGGCTTGGGGACAGATTAAATTCCACAAATTAGAAGTCCCAGCTGGTGACCCCATAACTCAGATGCCAGGACAAACAACAGGTGACATTACTCTAAATATCTTAGGCACAAATGTCTCTTACGTAACCAGTATTATTCTCTATCGTTATTGGGATGGATGTCCTCCATTCTAACATAAAGGTTTGAGGGATGGCGCATATAATAGCCATCCCTCAGTATAAATTTGACATCCTTTCAGGAATAATGAATTTTAATTATAAAGGAAGTTAATAAATGGCTTTTAACCCTCAATTTGCCAGATTGGGTGAAATCCTCGTCCATGAAGGTTATGTTACAGAAGATCAGGTTAAAGAAGCTCTTATCAAGCAATCTAACTTTGGCTTAAAACTGGGCGAAACAATGATAAAACTCGGTTATTTGACCGAGGAGCAACTTCTCAAAGCCCTTAATATGCAGTTAGGTTATGATATTGTTGATGAAAAAGAGCTTATGGACCTGGATATAGAAGTGGTGCGTAGAATTCCTGAACCTTATGCCGTGGAAAATCGGGTTATCGCTCTTCGTGAAGATGCTGATGGTATGGTTGTTGCTATGGCTGACCCGGATAATCTCACTGTATTGGATAGCTTGAAAAAGATTTTAGGCACTAATGTCAAACCCAAGCTAATTTCGGATTCTATGCTCCATGATACCGTTGAAAAATATTATAAAAGCATCCGTACTACCACTGAAGTTGAAGAAGCAGTTGGTGGTTTTGACTTTGTAGCTGTGGATGAAGATGAAAACGAAATTACAATTGCTGCTGCTTCCCAGGAAGCAGATGCACCTGTGGTTAAACTCGTAAATCTAATCATCAATGAAGCTATCAAAGCTAATGCCACTGATATTCATATTGAACCTTTAACAAAGCATACACGTGTTCGTTATCGCATTGATGGAGCTTTACGAGAAGTTATGACTCCACCTATTGGCATGCATCCAGGCATTATCTCTTTAATTAAGGTTATGTCCAAATTAAATATCGCAGAACGTCGTCTCCCTCAGGATGGTCATATATCCTTAAAAACCTCTATTAAGAGCGTTGATGTCCGTGTTTCTATCACTCCTACTGTC
>MWCN01000013.1 GCA_002070045.1 Candidatus Cloacimonetes bacterium ADurb.Bin211 | reverse complement strand
GGAAACACGGACATCAACACTCTTAATGGAGGTTTTTAATGATATATGACCATCCTGAGGAAGACGACGTTCTGCAATATTTAATTTTGACATAACCTTGATTAAAGAAATAATACCCGGATGCATACCAATAGGGGGAGTCATTACTTCTCTTAATGCGCCATCAATACGATAACGAACGCGGGTATGTTTTGTTAACGGTTCAATGTGAATATCAGTGGCATTGGCTTTGATAGCTTCGTTAATGATTAGATTTACGAGTTTTACTACAGGTGCATCCGCTTCCTGGGAAGCAGCAGCAATAGTAATTTCGTTCTCATCTTCATCAACAGCTACAAAGTCAAACCCGCCAACTGCTTCTTCTACTTCAGTGGTAGTACGGATGCTTTTATAATACTTTTCAATGGTATCATGGAGCATAGAATCCGAAATGAGCTTGGGTTTGACATTAGTGCCTAATATCTTTTTTAAGCTATCCAGCACAGTTAGATTATCCGGATCAGCCATAGCGACCACCATACCATCAGCATCTTCATGAAGTGCGATAACCCGATTTTCCACGGCATAAGGTTCTGGAATTCTTCGTACCACTTCTATATCCAGGTCCATAAGCTCTTTTTCATCAACAATATCATAACCTAACTGCATATTAAGGGCTTTGAGAAGTTGCTCCTCGGTCAAATAACCGAGTTTTATCATTGTTTCGCCCAGTTTTAAGCCAAAGTTAGATTGCTTGATAAGAGCTTCTTTAACCTGATCTTCAGTAACATAGCCTTCATGGACGAGGATTTCGCCCAATCTGGCAAATTGAGGGTTAAAAGCCATTTATTAACTTCCTTTATAATTAAAAATCATTATCCTGAACGGATGTGAAATCTATAATGAGGGATGGCTATGAAGTACCATCCCTCAAACCTTTATGTTAGAATGGAGCACAGGAATCCCAGTAACGATAAAGAACAATACTGGTTTCAGTAGAGACATTTGTGCCTAAGATACGTAAAGTGATGACACCTGTAGTTTGTCCCGGTGTTTGACTTATGGGATCACCGACTGGAACTTCTAATTTATGATATTTTATCTGTCCCCAAGCCCAGCCAGCTTTATCGCCTGTGCCATAGCTTCCATCATCAGTTATAATTTGCCAGGGTGGATCATAGGGATAATTATTATGAAATCCTGGTATGGCAACAAATTGTCCTTTGGTAGAAACGCATATAATTACTGCATTACCTACCGGTAGTCCCTGTCCATCTGTTAGCACAGCATAAAAATCAGCTGATTTCCAGGTATCACTAACGAAGAAATTTAGGTGTCCTTCTGCTAACTGAGCTTCAAATTGTGGGTCGTTTAAAGGTAACTGAACAGTGGCATAGCCATCAACTCCTTCTCCTGCAACAGCACCGGTACTTGCTCGTATCGTAATCCAATCATAGGTGTATATTCCCGAGTAAGAAACCGTGGTATAAGCTACACCTCGTAGAGAGTCATCTTCTACACTTGTGTTTCCAACAGAACCGGCGGCATCAATCTGACAATTAGTCACATTATTTATTAATTCAAAGAAGACAGAAGTGCCGCTTTCTACCGGGTTGCCATAAATGTCTTTAACTACAGCTCCAGCTACTACTCTCCAGAGACCTCCACCCATATTCTGTCCCGTATTAAAACCACCGATAAATGGTTTCACTTCTGCAGGAGGACCAGCATGTATGACGATATTTGCCTTAGTAGCATGTATCCATCGTCCATCATTAGAAATACAGGATGCGCGAATTATGAGAATTCCTGATTCGCTACCACTATTTACTGAGACCTGTGCTTCTCCTCCCGTTGATATAACTAACACACTGTCCGTGACTGGATGATTGTTTAGATTAGCTCCGGCAGGAGGATTTAAGTTGACAATTCTAAAATAAACTTCCTGGGGATAATCTATTAAATTACCATTTATATCTTTTAACTTAACTCGTAAGATAGCTGAATCTGTACCACCGGTATTGGCTACATTAAGAGTTATCTGTTCTTGTTGAGTGAACGATATAGAATATATATCATCCGATTTGATATTAAATATAATTTGGGTTTGTAGAGTATCATTGTTAGCAAACGCTTTAATAGTCGCTGCTCCTGCAGCAAGACCAGGAGTGAATCTTACCTGAGCTTCTCCCATTGTATTAGTATTTAGAGTAATAGATTGAGTGGTATTCATAAAAGAACCAAGATCGGTTTCAAAACGGACAGGTTCAGTAGGACAGGGGTTTAAATGGAGGTCAGTAAGAGTTGCACGCAGATAGATATTATTTGGACTGGCAACGGAGCTGGTATCGGCTTCAATCATCTGATCACCTACCTGAACAAAGGATTGCAAGCGAATATTGAATGGGTTGCCAGGGTAAATCATAACTTCTCTAGTGTTGTATCTATCTCCAATACTGGCAGTTACGAAGGCACGATCTTCTTCCGTTGTAGCTTTAGTTCCGGCATTATAATAAGCAGAAGCTCTACCATTTATGGTCTTAGAAACAATACTCTCACCCAAAGTATTGCCAGCCCCATCAACGAATTTTCCTTTTGTACAGGTGAAGGTAATAAGAGTATTATCTGGCACCGTCTGTCCCAGATTATTTATAGCGGTAGCATAAATCTCTGTGGTCTGCATAACAGTCATCGTATAGGGGATATCAAGAGTAATTGATTCAACTGGTGGGACTTCATCAATAAAGACTTCAACCCTAGCAGTATCAGCAGAGATAACGGTGTTAGTGCTTTCCGAAATATTCTGCACTACAGCCATTATTTCGGCCAGTCCCTGTTCTCCATCATCCCAGAAAGTAGTTGTTGCTACACCACTACTATCAGTAGGTACACTCCGGAGTATTCTTCCAATATTAGCACGGAAATTAACTATTTTCCCCGGTAAGGCAAAACCTTCACCATCTTTGACGGTAACACTTATTTGAGAAAAGGTTATATTATTGTCACAATAGATGGTATCTGGTTCTGCTAATATCTTAGTGATTTTTACTACTTCAGAAGGTTTGACTATACCAATACCTGTGGGAGGTGGATTACGTCTATCACAAGAAGTAATAACTAAGATAAGCGCTAAAACCAGCAAAATAAGTACAGGGTATAAGCGATTTATCTTTCTCATTTTTATCTCCCCTCATTTTGCTCATTATTATTATCATTATTTAAGCTTTCGTACTGGATAAGACGACGAGTCATTCTTTCATCCAATTTGGGTTCACCTATATTTTTCAGTACTTCTACATTAGGATCAGGACGATATTGATCAGCTGTTATTATCCGTGGTGTTATTTCAATAATTAAATCAGAGTTATCTATGTTTTCAGTTTTATGTTGAAAGAGCTTTCCAATAAAGGGTAAATCTCCCAGTAATGGAACCTTAGAAACTCTATTTGTGATGTTAGAGCTGAGTAATCCCCCAACTATAATTTTGTGTTCATTTGGAACGGTTACAGTTGAATTGATACGACGAACTCTGGTACGGGGGACATAACCACCGACTAATTCAGTGACAGAACTTACTTCTGGTGAAATTTGTGCAGTAATGAGTCCTTCATCATTAACTGTAGGAATA
>MWCN01000012.1 GCA_002070045.1 Candidatus Cloacimonetes bacterium ADurb.Bin211 | reverse complement strand
TAAGCCAAAGTTAGATTGCTTGATAAGAGCTTCTTTAACCTGATCTTCTGTAACATAACCTTCATGGACGAGGATCTCACCCAATCTGGCAAATTGAGGGTTAAAAGCCATTTATTAACTTCCTTTATAATTAAAATTCATTATCCTGAAAGGATGTGAAATTTATACTGAGGGATGGCTGTTATATGCGCCATCCCTCAAACCTTTATGTTAGAATGGAGGACATCCATCCCAGTAACGATAGAGAACGATACTAGTTTCAACAGAGACATTTGTGCCTAAGATACGTAGAGTAATTACACCTGTTGTTTGTCCTGGCGTTTCACTTACCCCGTCACCTACTGGGATTTCTAATTTGTGGAATTTAATCTGTCCCCAAGCCCATCCAGCTTTATCTCCTATTCCATAGCTTCCATCATCAGTTATAATTTGCCAGGGTGGATCGTAAGGGTAATTATTATGAAATCCTGGTATGGCAACAAATTGTCCTTTGGTAGAAACGCATATAATAACTGCATTACCTACTGGCTTACCCTGTCCATCAGTAAGCACAGCGTAAAAATCAGCCGATAGCCAGGTGTCAGAAGTAAAGAAATTTAGGTGTTCTGGTACAATCTGAGCTTCTAATCGTGGATCATTTAAAGGCAACTGGACCGTGGCATAGCCATCAACACCTTCTCCAGCTACAGCACCGGTACTTGCCTTTATAGTAATCCAGTCATAAGTGAAATTTCCTGAATAAGTAACTGTGGTGTAAGCAACACCTGCAAGGGAGTCGTCCTCTACGCTTGTATTTCCGACAATACCAGCTGCACCAATCTGACAATTCGTCACATTATTTATTAACTCAAAAAAGACAGAGGTGCCGGTTTCTACCGGATTGCCATATCTATCCTTAACTACTGCACCCGCTACTACTCTCCAGAGGCCTCCACCCATATTCTGTCCTGTATTAAAACCACCGATAAATGGTTTCACTTCTGCGGGAGGTCCAGCATGAATGACAATATTAGCTTTAGTGGCATGTATCCATCGTCCATCTTTAGCAATACAGGACGCACGTATTATAAGAATTCCCGATTCACTACCGCTATTTACTGAGACTTGTGCCTCTCCTCCTGTGGATATAACTAATACACTGTCCGTGACAGGTTGATTGTTTAAATTAGCTCCAGCAGGTGGATTTAAATTAACGATACGGAAATATACCTCTTGAGGATAATCAATTAAATTGCCATTAATATCCTTTAGTTTAACTCTTAAAATAGCTGAATCAGTACCACCGGTATTAGCAACATTAAGATTTATCTGTTCCTGTTGAGTGAATGATATGGAATAAATATCATCAGATTTAATATTAAAAATAAGCTGAGTCTGTAGGGTATCATTATTAGCAAATGCTTTAATTGTAGCTGCTCCTGCAGCAAGACCAGGGGTAAATCTGACTTGAGCTTCTCCCATAGTATTAGTATTTAGCGTAATAGATTGAGTGGTATTCAAGAAAGAACCAAGATTGGTTTCAAAGCGGACAGGTTTTGTAGGACAGGGGTTCCCATGGGGATCATTGAGAGTAGCAAGCATATAAATATTGTTTGGACTGGCGACCGAACTGGTATCTGTTTCTATCATCTGATCTCCCACTTGGACAAAAGATTGTAAACGGATGTTAAAAGGATTGCCAGGGTAAATCATCACTTCACGAGTGCTGGATATGTCTCCAATACTTGCAGTTACATATGCGGGTTCAATTCCTGGCGTCGTTGTAGCCACAGCTCCAGCATTATAACGAGCATAAGCTCTACCGTTTAAGGTCTTTGAAACGATACTCATACCTAAATTATTTCCACCCTCATCTACAAATTTTCCTTTATTGCAACTAAAGGTTATGAGGGTGTTATCAGGGACCGTCTGTCCCAGAATATTTTTAGCGGTAGCATTAATCTCCGTGGTCTGCATAACAGTCATGGGAAAGGGATTAGCCTGTGATGAGAAATTCAGAGTAACAGATTCTACGGCTGGAACTTCATCAATAAATACTTCTACTCTGGCGGTATCAGCTGAGATTACTGTATTAGTTGTTTCCGATATATTCTGGACTACAGCCATAATAGTGGCTAATCCTTGCTCTCCATCATCCCAGAAAGTGGTTTTTGCGACACCACTACTATCTGTAGGAACACTACGGAGTATTCTTCCAATATTGGCTCGGAAATTAACTATTTTGCCTGGTATGGCAAAACCATCACCATCTTTGACAGTGACACTTATCTGAGAAAAGGTTATGTTATTATCACAGTATATGGTATCTGGTTCAGCTACAATTTTAGTAATTTTTACTACTTCAGAAGGTTTGACTATTCCAATTCCTGTGGGTGGTGGATTGCGTCTATCACAAGAAGTAATGACTAAGAAAAGAGCCAAAACCAGGAAAATAACTATTGGGAATAAGTTATTTAACTTTCTCATTTTATCTCCCCTTATTTTCCTCATTATTATTATTATCATTGTTTACATTTTCATACTGGATTAGACGACGAGTCATTCTCTCATCCAGTTTAGGTTCACCGAGACTCTTAAGTTCCTGAACATTAGGGTCAGGACGATATTGGTCCGCAGTAATTATACGGGGTGTGATTTCAATAATTAAATCGGAGTTATCAATTTGTTCCGTTTTATGCTGAAAGAGTTTCCCAATAAAAGGAAGATCTCCAAGTAGGGGAACTTTAGATACTCTATTGGTAATGTTAGAACTGAGTAAACCTCCGACTATAATCTTATGTTCATTTGGAACGGTTACAGTGGAATTGATACGACGGACTCTGGTGCGAGGAACATAACCACCAACTAATTCAGTGACAGAACTTACTTCTGGTGAAATTTGTGCAGTAATGAGTCCTTCATCATTAACTGTAGGAATA
>MWCN01000011.1 GCA_002070045.1 Candidatus Cloacimonetes bacterium ADurb.Bin211 | reverse complement strand
TGCGCTAAAAACGCACTTATTTATTGAGGTTAGATTTGGTTGGCATTATAGATGGATTTGCCAAACCCTTATTATAGCGAGGTTGTCTGTTTAGATTACCTTTATGCTGGATAGGTTGACTATATCTGATTTCCTGACGATTTGCATTACGCATTCCACCCACTGCTGTGACTTTATAGAAAGCCTTGGCATCGGTGGTGAAGTTCGGATCAGTCCAGGAAGTTCCGTATACATCAGCATACCAGCTGAAGGTACCATAGGGATCTGTTGCTTTATAGATGGAGTATTTAATAGCTCCATTTACAGGTGCCCAACTAATTGTACCATTACTGGCTATGGTCACCTGAGGAACGCTGATCAAACCATAAGGTATAGCAAAAGCTGTTACTTCAGCATTGACAGGGAAATCACTTACCTTATAAGCACCACCATAGGTAGTATTAATCCAATATAGAGCACCACTACCGGTATATCCAGCCAGGAAGAGTAGTCCATTATCCTGATCAAAAGCAGCATCCTGAGCATAGTTAATGTCTATACCAGAATATCTAATAAAGCTTAAGATATAAAGAAATAATAACTTAAGTATATTTATTCCCTTAGTCAATTCCATATAGATTATTAGAATAATTATTATGAGCAATATCAGTTACAAGCCTTCCAGTAATGTCTAATGAATAAATGCATTTTTTTATTATACTTAAAAGTATCTAAATATTCAATTGCTTCTTTATTGAATAAATCATTAACCTTCATAGACATCTATTTTATAATAAATATATCTGTTAATTAGCTTAGTTCTTTGACAGTTTTAAAGTTACTCACAAAAAAAGCCCCCAGAATTTTCCGAGGGCTTTATTTTTACTTAAAAGGAGCACTTGCAGTTTCAATTATAATGTAACTGCATATTCTACCTTTTACTGTTTAATTTGTTTTTCTTTTTTAGGGCTCAAACCTTTATCTGTTTTAATGCTGTGATTGGAAGGTGTAATTTCTCTTGTTCTTAAATCATTAACACCTTTAACAGGAACTTCTGTAACAGCTGTAACTTTAAAGAATTTGATATTATCTGTTCCAGTATAAGTATATGTGGTTCCTGCAATATAAGCTAATTCTGTCCATTCAGTGGCATAAGGATCAGATGCAGCCCAAATTTTGTAGCCATTTGCTCCAGAAACAGGTTCCCAGGTAAGCTTCACATAGGTTCCATCGAAAGTAATAGCAGGAGTTGGAGGTAATATTACTTGTATTGCTTCCAGAACTATGTTATCAATATACCAATCGTTTATATCATAGGTATCGCCACCTGCAGCCAGGAATCTTATGCGGAACATACGGTTGCCAGCATAAGCTGAGATATCATATTCATAAGTATCCCACGGAAGACCATCACCTTGGTTATCTAAGGAAGAGAAGGTATGTATTGTATGCCAGGTGGTACCATCCCAGACCTGAGGAATCAATAAATTTTCAGTAGTTGTGCTGTAATTATCCAATTCCATATCAAACTTGAATTTTACATTAGGTATTCCGTTAGCATCTAGATACCAGCTGGTAAGATATTCCTGATAATTAGTTAATCTAGGAGACCAATAAAAGCAAGCACAAGGTGGTTCCATCCCTTCATAATCATCTATTAACCAATTTGTAGCACTTGCGTTCCATTGATTAGTAGTAAAATCACCACTCGCCCAGGTTTCTACGAAGGGGAGTGGATAGGGAACAGGAGGTGTTACATTAACAACTACTGGATTAGACATTGGAGATAAAGCGCTGTAATAAACGCCTTGAACTGTGTAAGTATGTGTTCCATAAGGCACTAAGTGATCAGTGTAAGTAGTAGTAGGAACCAGTTCAGTATTAATCTGCATTTCATCACGGTAGATGTTATAACCACGTAGGACTCGGGTAGGAGGATTACTATTCCCTGAAGTAGTGAATCTTATAGCCATATGTTCTTTAGATCGCTGTTCCTGATTGATTACAGGAATACTTAGCAATTGAGGAGCTTTACCACCTTCAGAAACTTCAAAATATCCCTGAAGATTCCAGTTATAATTCAATCCATAGCCAATAGCCATACTTTCCCAGGTTCCCAGAGAAATCAAATCTCCATAACCAACTACAGCAGGACCTGCATCACAGCCAGCTGGATAATAATCAGTTCCAGTTGACACCACACATTCATAACCAATCCACAGAGCCTGGGTTCCAGTTATAGGGATGTGAGTATTAAGTTCTACTTCATTCCATTGATTAACAATTGGGGTATGGGTTTGGGAATAAACTAGAGTAGAAGGAGTGTAAGTCCCGTCATTTCCTGTCCAGACCTTAATGGTATAAGCAGTATTAGCTGAACGGGGAAAATATTTTACTTTAGTTAGTTCCATACCGGCATAGCCATACATAGTTCCTGAATCAAATCTTATAGCAACTTCAAAGGTGCCGACGTCCCCTGTCCCTATTGCATCATAATTCTCACCGTTATCATAATGCAACCAACCAGGGCTTCCTGGAATACCACTATAACTTGCCCAACTCAAACTGACATCCTGCTCTCTTACAGTTGCTGTAAGGTTTACAGGAATAAAGATATGTTCAGCTACAGCAGTTCCACTAAGAGCCACGGTATGCAAGACCTTGCTGGTAAGATTATCCTGAATGTTCAAGGTAGCAGTTTTATTCCCTATTGTCTGAGGAATAAAAGAAACTGTAAATTGGTAGGTCTCATTATGGCCCAGAGATACAGGAAGATTTGGTGCATCAATAACAAAGTTATGTTCAGCATCATTCGTCAGATAAATACCATCTACATCAATGGTTAAGGGGGTAGGCGAAGAACCACCAGTATTAGTAATAGTAAAGGTCTTAACTGCAGGATTCAATTGTTCTATTGTGCCAAAATTATATGCAACATCGGGAGTAATAGAAAATACAGCAGGATAAGTTCCACCAACAGTTAAAGTAACAGGAACCACAACCGGTGTGTTTTCACCATTATGATTGAATTTAATATTGGCAGTGTAGGTTCCCAAATCAAGATCAGAAGCGTCAAAGGTGACATTAACAGTAGGTGTCTCACCGGGATTAATTGTCCCGCTTTTTGGTTCTACGCTAAGCCAATTTTCAATATCACATAATTCAAGACCATAGAAACACCAATTTTGCATTAATGGAATTAAGGATACTTTCCCATTAACAATATTAGGATATATTTCTAAACCCCCGGCAATGTCATCAGTTGTAATACCTGGCAATATTGCTTCTGTTATTTCTAAACTTTGAAGAGTTGCTCCAGTTGAAATATCAATCTGAACAAGTGTTGCACCATAAGTTCCGTTTTGAGTATTTCCCCAAATAGTAGGATTTGTTCCTGAGAAATTATCATAAGCTAAACCGGCAAAAGCGGCTACAGCAGGAGTAACTGCAGCCAGTTGATTTCCACTACGATTAATTAAACGTAGATCCGCAGCCCAGTTGTTGCTAACCCAAAACGCATCATTATCTTCATCATAGGCAATGCCTCTTGCGCTAACAGGACAGGTTAATGTTCCAACCAGTGTATGAGTGTTAAAATCCATCTTGTATATAGTTGTACTCACTGCAGCTCCATAAAAATAAGTTCCATCATAAGCAAGATCACGTATGCCGGGAACACCAGTTATCGTGAAAGTTTCTATATAAGTGCCATCAAGAGCATATTTATTGAAACCATATATATTATTACCACCCCAGTTTGCTGTATAGAAATAAGTCCCATCTGTAGCAATGCCGTATTCTCCCTGATTCATATATGTAGGATAAATGAACTGTACATCAAAGAGAGCCCGAGCTTCAGATTCTACTACGGGACCGATGAAGGGAGATTTTTCATTATAGCCTGTCCAATCTGGATTTAGATGAGCTGGTGGATTAATTTGTTCTATAGGGGTTATAGAATTTCTACGCTCTGTTGTTTCTTCTATTTTAACTCTATAGTTTAAGGGGAGTTCTCCTGTATTGCTTAAGGTTAATTGCCGGGTTGCAGTTATATTATCTGGAATAGTAAGAGTTTGAGTAAGTGAACTTGGATTAACACCAAGAACTCCAGGGTGAGGGGCGATGGTAAACATATAGGGTGGCTCTACTACTGCACCACCATCATCATTAACTGCTTCTACAGTCCAGAACCAGCGTTGATTATAGTCGAACTGCACAGGAATTTCCGGCGGTACCGGATCAGTTACAGGATTAAAACTGGTATTTGTGGTCTCCCAGTAGTAATCACCATAGATTGTTTCCTCACTCTGCGACATATAGACAGCATAATAATCAGGGGCTCCACCAGTAGTAGCCGGTGTCCACATAAGATTGAAACCAGCCTTAGGCAAACCTGTAGCTCCATTAGCAGGATAGGTAAGGGTCACTGGATTAGGTGGACCTGAAGGAAACTCACTTAAATGCAACATTATATTAGGTATATTTGCATTTAAATATCCGGTTCCAGTAGGAGGTGTGTTATCCTGATACCAGTATTGATGAGTGTTAGCTGCACCAGCAGTATAATAGAAATAAGGAGAAGATGCACCAGTTCCACCATAATAGGTTTCTACGGCTACGATTAAATTACCTGAATTATAAGTGAAGGGTGTATCAAGTTCAAAAAGATGCCAGCCAGTAGTATTAAAGATATGAGTTCCCTCATCTACCCGTGTTGCATTAGCAATAAAAGAATCCCAAGTCATTTGAGAAAGTGCTGTATTAGTTGTTTGCATAGCATAAATCTTATAAGGAACCGTAGCAGTGCTTGTAGTAGCGCAATTCCAGGAAACTTTATCTAATATACCGTAGCTACCAATTTGAGCATTAGTATATAAAGCAGCAGAGCGTTCAAAACCCCATAATATACCAAAAGGCTGACGCTGAGTAGATGTTCCCGTTCCGATTATTACGGTACCTGCAGGTAAACCTTCTGCTGAAAGAGCTACATCATAGTTTGTGTTGTTATAGGTTATTCTCAAGGTAGCACTAACTGGACCTTCAGTAGTAACTGTAGCAGTAACAGGAATAATAACCGATTGACCCGCTGCTAATTGTGTCCCTGTTTCAGGAATATTGGACTTATCCGCACTAAACATATCTGCCATTTCTGGATTAGTTGCAACTATCGTGACATCATCTCGGTAAAATGTTAAGATTCCTGCACCATTATTAGTGACAGTTACATTGACCGATGAAGAAGTGACATTTTGCGTTAATAAACCAAAATTTATGGAAGTAGGGCTATAATACAATATAGGCACTTGAGGAATCTCTTCTAAAAGAAAATCGTCAATTCCGAAATCATATACAGTAGAACCGGATGCAGTTTGATGGAAGGCAACATAAATGGTATTACCAGTAAAGGCATCCAAGTTCAAGGTATGTTGAGTCCAGACAGTACTGGTACAAGTAAAAGTTCCCAGATTATTGGTGAAAGAGGCAATATTATTATCTGTAGTAGATACCAATACAGTATAGGTATTTGGATAATAGGCAGATTCTACTTTATCCCACCATTTAATCCGCAGGTCAATACTTGCCTGAATAGGAGGGGTTATTAACCAGTCATCTGTATTTCCCATACCTTGAGCAATGTACAAACCTGTATGAGCGGTTATGTAAGTTGGGCCTCTTCTCCAGGTATAGGAATCATTGTTGGCATTGATAACTGTCCAACCAAGTACAGGTGCCGGAGGAGTTCCTTCCCAAATATCTTCAAAACTATTTGTATAAGGTAATTGAGCGGCAGTAATAGTTGGATCATAGCATTGACCACTTAAATTAACAACTGTTGTCCCACGATTATCAGTTATAGTTACAGTGCCATTATGAGTTCCAACTGCAGTAGGAGCATATTGAACAGTGAAAGTAGCTGATTGACCTATAGTCAAATTTATGGGCAAAGGATTAGCTGGGTTAATCTGCAGGGTATAGTAATTGCCAGCAATAGTAATATTATTGATTGTAAGAGTTCCAGCACCTGCATTGGATAAGGTGAACAACTTAGTTTTAGTAGTGTTAATCACGGTTAAGCCAAAATCCCAACTGGAAGGTGATACATTAATAACTGGTTCTTGCGGAAGAGCACCCAAATGTAACATTATATTAGGTAGATTTGTATTGGTAGTCCCGTTTCCAGTAGGAGGTGTGTTATCTGCATACCAGTATTGATGGCTCGCGGTTGCTCCTGTAGAATAATAGAAATAAGGATAAGGAGATGTACCACCACCGCCATAATTGGTTTCCACTCCAATAATTAAATTCCCGGCAGTATAAGGGAATGGGATCCCAAGTTCAAATAGGTGCCAGCCAGTAGTATCAAAGGTATGAGTTCCCTCAGCTACCAGGGTTGCATTTGTTGTAAAGGCATCCCAAGTCATAGCGGTAAGGGCAGTATCATTTGTCTGCATTACATAAATCTTATAAGGAACATTAGCTGTGCTTGTTGTAGCACAATTCCAGGCTACTTCATCTAATAAACCATAGCCACCTATCTGATCATTGGTATATAGGGCAGCAGAGCGTTCATAACCAAAATAAACGCCAAATGGTTGACGCTGAGTAGATGTGCCAGTTCCAATGGTTATATAACCTTCCTCAAGGGTAGTGAAGCTCCTTACATCAGCTTGAGGTCCATTTCCATTGTCATTATAGGCGACAACTGTCCAATAATAAGTATGATTATATTGAAGAGGATTACTTGAAGGGACAGTATAAGAAAGACCTGTAACATCGGCAATAATATCAGCGTCTGTCAAATCAGGACTCTCTCCCAGATAAACTTTATATCCCGTCGGTAAACCACCGGTTGTTGGAGCAGTCCAAGAGAAAGTTGGAGTTATGCTGACAAGAGTTGCCCCATCAGCAGGTGCACTTAGAACTGGTGCCCCCGGAGGAGTGGTTGATGGAGTAATTATGGCTACATTAGGACGATTATAGCTCCTGGTTCCTGCAACAGCGGGAAAAGAGTTATCCTGAGATTTATATACCGTCCTATAATCAGGTGAAGTGGATGTGTAACAGAAGGTAGGATAACCTGTGACATAATCACCATCCCAATTTTCAAACAGCAACTCCAGATTTGAGGTACCATCCCAGCTAACGGGCGTTTCGAAAGTAATATAATGCCAACCACTTCCATTGTAAGTAAGGTCCCCCTGGAATAGGTTTAAAAAATAAGCAGGATTAGGATATCCAGTGCCTGTCTCATCTGTAGCTGTGCTATATGATGTTAGAGTGGTGGTTCTAACATAGATTCTCTGATCCAGCATTGTGTAATTGGAAGGGGTATTACCAACATAAAAACCTATACCGATTATTGGAGTATCAGCAGGTAATCCAGCTGCAGTCAATTCCGCTGCTGTCCAGATAGCCTTGCTCCAGCTATAATCCCAAAGTCCATTAAATGGGCAATAATAAGTGGTGGAAGTGCCTGTTCCTATGATATAAGTATCAGCAAAGGCAAAAGCACATATTGCCATAAGCGAGAATAGTAAGATTAGTTTTTTCATAATAAAAACTCCTTTTAAATTTAAGGTTAATCTTATGATGTTTTTAAAGGGTTAAATTATCTTTACTATATGTCTGCTCCTTGAGGCAGGAAATAAGATGCCAGAGAAGCCAGACCTGCCTGATTGAGATATTTAAGTTGAAGGGAAGTTATCTCATAATTCACTCTTTTTGCATTCTGCCGGTGTAAGTGCGATGAATGTTTTGCATAACAGCATAGAGAGTAAAAGAGAGAAACTTCGTTTTTGAGAAGGGTAAATAAAACGGTAAATTGATGAAGAAAATGGATACAATAAGAGAAGATGCCCTTCTTGAACTTGAATAAATATGACTTCACAAGTTCCATCTTCCTCTCCTTCTAAAAGAAAATCCTCTTAGTTAAATAGCAATATCCATATCTTCGTTTATATATTTCATAATTTTCAATATAAATTCGGAAGAATAAATGTCAAGTAAAAAAATGTAATTTTATTCTGCATTTATGATATAAATATTTAAAAGACGGGATAAATATATGATTTATAAGTAGATAACTGGATTAATTTTTTATAAACCAATAGTTGATTTGACCGAAGGAAGTAGTCATCATCAGGAAACGGGGTTACAGATTCCTTATTTAATAAGTTCTGAGGAACTTTTTACAATAATTGAACACCAGTTCTTAACCCAGGATAAGCAGTATTAATAAAACACTGAAAAGTTAAAATGGATACCCGTTCTTAACCCAGGATAAGCAGTATTAATAAAACACTAAAAAGTTAAAAAGAATTGTACTCCAATCTTTGTAGATTTAGTCGCTTTCTCGGATTTTATTACGAATAATTTAATATATAATTATGGCATCTCCCCTGACACTTTCTTGACTCTTTCTTGACTCTTTCCTATTACTTCAGCTAAGTAATCCACAGGAGATAGGCAAGTAAGAG
>MWCN01000010.1 GCA_002070045.1 Candidatus Cloacimonetes bacterium ADurb.Bin211 | reverse complement strand
TGGTTTATTTATACCCAAAAAAGTAAGCAGAAATTATTATAATGCCTATTCAGCAACCAATTTACTGAATACATTATCTAAATTACATTCTAATAGTTTATCAGAAAATGTGTTGAGCAGTTGACATCATTTACAGATACAAAAATCATAAAGAGTAGAAAAAACTTCCTGTCGTTATCAAACTATCGGTTTGTCAAATTGAAAAATATTATAGAGGTAGAATCATCATTCCGACAAAGTTTTGAGATTTATTTTTTAAAAAGTCCTTTTTTCCCTATTTTTTGCTTGACAAAGATAGCGGAGTGCTTTAGTATATATTTTAGATAAGGTAGAGTTTTAGTATGGAAAAGTATAAAAAGATACTAAGTTCATTAAACACACTCTGTTATAACAGAGTGACAATGTTCGGTTTATTGGTTTTAATAAAAAAGTCACTTAATCCGGGAGGATAAAATGCAAAAGAAATTTTTCGTTTTTTTAGTCGCTTTAGTTTGGGCTTTCAGTTTAGCTGGAGCATCAATTTCTTTAAGCCATGTAGGAATTAAAGGCCCGAGTAGTAATCCTGTAATTCCAGGGCAAACTGTCTATATAAAAGTAGATTATTCTCTCACGGATTTTGATGAGGAATTTGGTTCAGTAGATGGTGTTTGTGCCTCTACTTCAGGTCCTTATGATAAAGCAAGAATTTATTGGTACGAAAGTACTGATGGAAGCGGAAGTCCTCTATCTTACACTGATGCTACTGCTTCTCGTATTGAGAGAGGAGGAATAGTAAATTCGGTTACTTATATTGATTCAGTTTCTATTACTTTACCAACTCCTACAGGTGCTGCTGAAAACGCTAATAGTTTTAAAATCAGGGTTAGAGTGTATGGTGATGATGGAGATGCCAATACTATAACATCCAGTTTAGTAACATCTACTGGTTATTTTACCGGATACAGTGCCTATCTTCAAATAAATACTAATACTGCACCTTATGCTACAAATGTTAAAATTACTAATCCGGTATACGCTAAGGTAGGGCAAACTATTTATGGTGATTATGATTATAATGATGACGAAAATGATGAAGAAAGCGGAACCACTTTTCGTTGGTTAATAAGTGACAGTCAATCAGGTACTTATACTGCGATAAGTGGAGCAACAAATAAATCCTATACAATTGTTCAAGCCGATTTAGGAAAATATCTGAAATTTGAAGTTACTCCTAAAAATGCAGTAGAACCGGGAACCGGAACTGCCGTTCTTAGTGATCCTGCAGGTCCGGTTACAGGTTCTCCTGTTTTAGAATTCAATGCCTCTTTTAAGACAATTGCAGAAACATCTGCCAATACTGGAGCTGTTAGTTCCGAGACATATCTTAGGATAGATGCTACAAATACTATTTTTGTTTCTGATATAACAAAAAATGATATTACCGTTCAAAATTTACCAACCGGGCTTGAGGTTAGTGAAGTTCAATGCCTGGAGACATCTAATATCAGGGTTTATCTTACCGGAAATGCTACTGAACACGAATTTGCAGCCAGTAAAAATAATGTTAAAATTACTGTTGATGATGCGAAATTGGTTGGGGTTGCAGGAGATAAACAAACAACTAACAGTTGCACTATTAATTTTACCAACAATCCTCCTAAAAATTTAGCTTTAGATAGTGTAGGAAATAACTATGTTAAAATAACCTGGATAAAGCCGGATGGTTTATTGAGTTCGGAAAGTGGTCTGCGCAATTTTTATATCTATCGTAATGATATATATTTAACAAGTGTTAGTACTACTACTTATAGCTATACTGATAATAGTGTTTCCAATGGAACACAATATACTTATAAGGTTATGGCAGAATATTATAACGGTACAGACGAGACAGCAGAAAATGTAATTTTAGCTACCCCACTTGCGATTACTGAATTTTCTTTCAGTTCTCCTCCTGTAACCGGAACAATTGATCATACCAATAAAACCATCAAAGTAGCTGTCCCCAATGGAACGGATAGAACTGCTTTAATAGCAAATTTTACGGCAGATGGAGCAATTGTAAAGGTTGGGACGACTACTCAGACCAGTGGTGAAACTACAAATAATTTCACAAACCCTGTAACCTATACTTTAACTACCAGTAATGATGCTTCTACTTGTTCTTATGTAGTAACAGTAAATGAAAAATTGGCTACACCCTCTCCTTCTATTGTAGAATCAAATACAACTACCTCCAGTTTTAAAATTCAGTGGGATGCGGTTTCAGGTGCAGAAAGTTATTTACTGGATGTTTCCACTAACAGCAGTTTTTCCAGTTTCCTTCCCGGTTATCAAAATAAGAGTTTAACCTCTCTCTCTTGCATTGTTAATAGCTTAAACTATAACACAGCATATTATTATCGGGTAAAGGCAGTTGCCAGTGACCAGTATTTTAACAGCGAATATTCTACTACTCAAGAAGTAACAACTGAAAATGTTTCCGCTGGCGCAGGCAGCACAGAAATCAATAGCAGTGAGGAAACCACAATAAATGTAGGAAATTATGCTGTCGGAGAAGATAATGTTACTCCTACTGTGAAAGTTGATCCTGACAATTTTAGTTCTTCTGAAAATGATATCATTACTGTTTCTATGAGTTATGGAACTACTCCTGAGGGCTTGCAGTATAACCTTGCCTTTGATAACGCTACTATTGGCATTGGAACTTTTATTCTTTCCTACAGCGGATTGAGCTATCCTCCCACGGATGTTGGTTATCGTTTGAATGGAAGTGAATTACAAAGTGTAGGCGGAGGCGGTATAAACACTACAGACCAGACAGTTACTTTTGTGATGGACAGTTTAAGCAAAGGTAGCAAAGCAACTTATGAGCTGCAAATTGTTCTTAATGATGAAAGTGGTCAGACCTTGCCTGTTGTTCTTACATCTTTTACAGCTACTCTAATGGTTCAAGGCAAAGTTCGTTTGGATTGGGTAACTCAATCCGAAACTAATCTTTCAGGATTTCGGGTTTTGCGTAATACAGTTGCTGATGTTTCCACAGCTACATCTGTCAGCAATCTAATTGAAGCAGCGAATACTTCCTCAACGGTTGTCTATTCATTTATAGACAGTGAAGTTCCGGGTAATGGTATTTACTATTACTGGTTACAAATAGAAGATTTGGATGGGGGTATATCCTATTCTGCGGCTTTAACTGTTCAGGTTACTAATGGTGAAAACCCCGATATAGTAATACCTAAAATTACTGCTTTGCTTGATCCTTTTCCCAATCCTTTCAATCCTTCGGTAACTATTCCTTTTGATCTTGCTGTAGATGGCAGGGTAACCTTAAAAATATACAATCTGAAAGGGCAATTGATCAGAGACCTTTTGGATGAGAATCGTCCAGCAGCATCTCATCGTGTCGTTTGGGATGGCAAAGATAATAAGAAGCATAATGTTTCTACCGGAACTTATATTATCCTGATGAATGCACCTAACTATCGTTTCTCCCATAAAATTTCCCTGCTTAAATAAACCATCTTCTCCTTAATTAAACAGGTGTGTATCGTTTAGATACGCACCTGTTTTCTTTTGAGCATTCTTCTTTATATAAGTTTATGGATGAAAAATAATAGCGAAGATATAAGATAATCGTTTTCTGTAATTTTACGCCTTAATTAGTGTAATCTATAATGCTCCTTGAAAATCAAGAAAGAAGGCATTCCCCTAAAAAAACGCTGTGGATAAGTCATAACATACTATTGTATAGTTAGATATATGGTGTAAATGTCAAAAGTATTAATTTTGTTATTTAGTGAGAAAGTGGATTTTTTCTCAAAACTTTTCGTAACCAAAATCAGCAATGGGGTGAGACGAACTTTGTGTCTAAATTTTGAAAATTGTTCAAATAACTCTGAATTAGCCCTGTGGATAAGTCAATTATTGGGCAGAAAACTATTATAATAATTTGAAATAAAAGGCCTTACAAAAATGGCGGTCTCACAATTACGGGATCAGTTAAACATTAGGAGACCACCATATTAGTAATACAGAATGAAACCACCGAATTCGTGAAAGAGAAATTGTCAAGTTTCTGTAAAAAAATGAGTTGGTATTTACACCAACATTTTGGACTCAACTCAGACACCGCTTTTCGCCCTATATTGAGAGCATAAATCAAGTGTTAATCTAACCTTAATC
>MWCN01000009.1 GCA_002070045.1 Candidatus Cloacimonetes bacterium ADurb.Bin211 | reverse complement strand
TCCGAAAAAGGAGTTTATTTGACGATGACCATCTTCTTGGTCTGGTTCAAGCTCGGAGTAGTCAATCTGTAGAAATAGATTCCACTTCCGCAGACATTACCCTTACTATCTTTTCCATCCCAGATAATGGTATGATAACCCTCATTGACTTTTATGGCTTTAACAATCTCTCCACGAATATTGTAAATAGTCAAAGTTCCTGACTCACCTGCTTTAATTCCTACCTCTATCTTGGTGCTATTATTAGCCCGGAAGGGGTTAGGATAAGCGTTGTTCAGGGTAGTCACTTCGGGAAGTACAGGAGGCACATTACCCTCTACAACTACGATAACTGGACCATGGAACTGGGAGTTATTGAAGTCAATACTTTCCAGCCAGTAGTAGTAAGTGCTATGATTCTCTACTTCTCTATCTTCAACGGTATAAATATGTTCCTGACTGGTGTTAGTAGCAGGAATAATAGTGGGTGTTATCAAGATAGCATTATTCAGAGAATTATTTTCATTACGATATACCCGATATCCACTCAGATTAGTCTCAGTCTGGCTAATCCAGGTGAGCTGGACATAGAATTGGTCAGTAAGGACAGCAGTAAAACTGGATAATTCAACAGGTAGAGGAGGAGGTGTCTCTTCTTGGAATTTTAACATAACATTAGGGTATCCAGCAACTGGAGTACCGGTAGGAGGAGCTGCAGGATCAGGATTTGTCCCATCACTATAATAACGAATGCTGCGGTTAGTTTTAAGTTCACTTGTACAATAGAAATATTCATTATAACTATCGTAAAAATCTGCATTCTCATCTACTGCGATAACTAAATTATATGCATTATTGTAGGTGAATGGAGTAGTAAGTACTATTTCAATCCATCCTTCCACATCGGGAAGAGTAACTATTCCGGAAAAAACTTCGGTTAGTTCAGATAACGGTATCCATGAAGTTCCGGAATCAAAACTGGTATTTGAAGTATGTCCCATATAAACAGTCCAGTTATTACTATTAACCGTAGCAGCAGCACCATTCCAATAATAATATATCTTTTCAATTGCCCTATCAGTCATATTTATCTCACTTTGTAGAAAGATACTCTGACTATAGGAATAACCGTAATAAGGTTCTATGGGAAGTGAAAGATCTTCTGTCCCTGTCCCTATTATCACAGTTCCTTCAGATAAACCTTCTGCTGAAAGAGCAACATCATAGTTTGTTTCGTTATAGGTTATTCTCAAGGTAGCACTAACTGGACCCTCAGTGGTAACTGTAGCAGTAACAGGAATTATTACTGATAGTCCTGCTGTTAAGTCAACAGGGAGATTTGCTGGATCAAAGGAAAACATTGCCGCATGGGGACCAATTATAGTGATGTCACTACTTTCAAGATGTATAGTCCCTCCGCCATTGTTTGAAACTATAACATTTCTGGGGATAGAGGGGATATTTTGCATTAGGAAGCCAAAATTTATGGAAGTGGGGCTATAGCTAAATTCAGGTTCTGCTGGTGCTTCCCTTATTGTTACATCATCTAAACTTATGTACCAGGGATTAATATTAATCCAGCCTTTAATTCCCAAATAATATATTCCCGTGGTAGGAGCAGTAAACAGACCATATATTCTTTGATAGTCTCCATTAACCAGACCGACTTGACCAGTTATGGGAGTCATAGCAGCTATAGTAGGCTCAGTTCCATAATACAGACCTAAAGTAGCATCAGTACTTATTGCTCCATCTTGACGAGCATAAGCTTCAAATTCGTAAGCGGTTCCACCGATCAAACTTACAGGACGGAATAACCACGCTTCTCCATTATAGCGTAAGGTTACATTAAATATACCTGTTCTGGGAGTTCTGTTATAAGTAGTTTGAGAAGAATTTGCTGTCCAGTATTGAGATGTATATTGCGTGCCTACTGCTTGAGTCCAGTTGGCAATATTGGTTGAACCATCTGTGTTACCTTCTTCAAAACTTTCAGTATAGGGCATAGTGTAAATGGTAGGATCAAGCATTGTAGTGAAGCTTCTGACAGGATCAGCTTGAGGTCCTTCTCCATTTTCATTATAAGCACTCACTGTCCAGAAATAGGTGGTATTATACTGAAGCGCATTAGCGGAAGGAACAGTATAACTAAGAGTAGTGGTTTCAGCAAATGGTGTTGTAAGAGGTGTACTCACTCCTAAATAAACTTTATAACCTGTAGGTACAGCACCACTTGTTGGAGCAGTCCAGGATAAGGTTGGAGTAATACTTACACCTGTAGCTCCATCTAAAGGTAAACTTAGAACAGGTGCTTCGGGGGGAGTGGTTGATGGAGTAATTATGGCTACATTTGGACGATTATAACTGCTTGTTCCTGCAACTGCTGGGAAAGAATCATCCTGATATTTATATACCATCATATAGTTTGGTGAGGTAGATGTATAACGGAAAGTAGGATAACCTGAAACATATTCACCATCCCAATTTTCAAACAGTAGTTCCAGATTTGAAGTTCCATCCCAAGTAGCGGGTGTTGTGAACATAATATAATGCCAACCACCTCCATTATAAGTAAGATTTCCCTGGAAAAGAGGTAAAAAATAAGCTGGATTTGGATATCCCGTTCCCGTTTCATCTTGAGCTGTACCATATGATGTTAGAGCCGTGGTTCTAACATATATGCGTTGATCCAGCATTGTGTAATTGGAAGGGGTATTACCCACATAAAAACCTATGCCTGTTATTGGAGTATTGGCAGGTACTCCAGCTGTAGTTAATTCTGCTGCTGTCCAGATAGCCTTGCTCCAGCTATAATCATAGTATCCATAAAACGGGCAAAAACCACTTGTTGATGTTCCGGTTCCAATAAAATAAGTATCAGCAAAGGCAAGGGTAAATAAGGCTAAAGTAATGATTAGTAAAGTAAGCTTTTTCATTTCATTAAACTCCTTTTTAATTATTTTTAGGGAAAAGTTAGTTTAGGTTTGGATAGTTTAATTAAAGCAAGGTTCAAGGGTTTTAATATTTTTTTAACCTGCTTTCCTATTTGCGAAGATGGAAGATTTTGAGGATAATAGCAGCAAAAATTATAAGCTGCGGGGATATTTACGATGGTTTGATAATATGAATTTTGTGGAATATTAGATATACATCTTTTCTTTCCTATTAAAAACCTACTTTTTTCTTTTTTCCTCCTTGTCTTATTTTTAAATATAGAAAACAATACTTGATTCTTCATA
>MWCN01000008.1 GCA_002070045.1 Candidatus Cloacimonetes bacterium ADurb.Bin211 | reverse complement strand
TTTTCACCTATGGAAGTGGGAGCAAAGGTAACCGAGACAGTCATTGTTTCATTAGCTTCAAGTTCACAAGGATAAATATTAGTATCTGTAAGCTGGAATTGATCTGCATTAGCTCCAATTAATTGAATAGCAGGATTAATGGTTAAGGTTCCACCGCCATTGTTTTTAATGTTGAAGACCTGAGGCGAAGAGACAGTATTAATCTGTAATTCTCCAAATGCCTTACTTTCAGGTGTTACAGAAAATACAGGTTCAGCTGAAATATGTTTGAAATATACATTATCAATATCCAGAAAGTAATCACCCCCACCTCTTGTTGCCAGGAATTTAGCTTTAATAATATCCCCTTGAGAGACCTTTGCTTGTGTAATAGGAACACTGCAGGTAGCAAAGGAAGTGGAAGTAATATGATTACTGCTATCAATTGTGTGGATAGTTGTGAAATTTGTTCCATCGGTAGCTATCTGAATCTCTAATTTATCACCATCTACAAGTGTATGAGCAGTATTAGGATATCCGGAATATTCAACATAACGATAGTCAAATTGCAGGGTAGTATTATCTGTTAAAGGACCTACGGGAGGTGTAGTTACATAAGCAGAAGTGGATGAACTCCATAAATTTTTATACAATCCATTGCTACTAACACCATGACTTGAACTTACAGAAAAAGTTCCTGTCCAGTTTGAAGGTAAAGAAGTACTGGCATTAAAATCTTCCAGATAGGGGATAGACTTTGTAGGATCAGCAGCGGTAGTAAAGCTCCATTCTGTCCCCTGAACTTCCTGGGTTCCATTTAGGGTAAAAACTGTCCAATAAATTGTAATACTATAGGGCCAATTTGCAGTATGAGTATATTGGCTTTCAGTAACGGAAGCCATATTAACCAAATCACTTGCACCAGAGGATGTTCCTGCTTTTACTTTATAGCCGCTTGCTCCGGTTACATCTGCCCAATTTAGAACACGATTTGTAGCATCTTGATTTGTTGCTCCATTATAGGGACTGGGAGAAATAGCTATTCCATTGGCAGTAGAGAAATTCCATACAGGAATTTCTCCCGCATCAGATGCACAACCATATTCATTGTAGGGGTCTACTTTCCAGGAATAAGAACTGCCAAATAACAGATTATCAGCAGGATCAAAAACAGTTTCTGTTTGATCCGCCATTAGTTCCATACTTTCAGCATCTTTTCCTAAGTATATTTTATAACCGGTTGGAGCCCCACCACCTGAACTCCAACTTAAATTTGTAGTGATGTTAACTGAAGTTGCATTATTAGCAGGAGAAGGATTAATTGCTGGATTGGGAGGGGTGCCTCCTTGGACACGAATAAAGGATATTTCGTCAACATTAATGTTGTAACCATAATTTGATATGGCTTTATAAATAACATAGTAGGTTAAATTTTCTGCACCTGGTCCAATTTCAAAAGTATATTGATACCAGCCCTGTCCTGTTTCTACTGGAGCTTGATCATAATCCCGAATGATAGTTCCCAGTAATGTGGCTCCTGTTAAACTGGGTGTTGTATTGGAATAAATTTCTACTTTGTCTGTATAAGAAGAATAACCTTTATAACGATACATCCAGAAACTGGTGGAATATACCATATCAGCATCACCCGCATTAATAGGAGGAGAGAATAAACTGGCATTTGAACCGTTACTTAAATTATAGCTATTATAGTAAAGCATTCCAGCTCCGGAATAAGGAGAAACGGTTGGATTAGAAGATCCGGTAGACCTCTGCCAACCGGTAGCTCCGGAACCGATTTGATGGGTCCAACCAACAGGTGGGAAAGTAGTCCCATCAAAATTTTCTGTATGAGGAAATTCTGTTATTGTAGGATCAGCCATAGTGGTAAAAGACCAGACAGGAAGAGTAGCAATATCTGAAGCATAGCCATATTCATTATGAGGATCAACTTTCCAATAGTAGGTTGTTGAATATGATAGAGTTCCAGTATTATAAGTTGTTTCAGTTTGTAATGAACTTACTAGGGGAGGTGGAGAACTTGTTCCAAAATATACATCATAAGCTGTGGGTGCACCTCCGCCGCTACTCCAACTTAAAGTAACATTTTTCTGGACATTGGTTGCTGCATCAGCAGGGGAAGGATTGATAGCAGGATTCGGAGGTTGATTTGAAACCAATGGAGAGACATCAAATCTTACAATAGGTCTATTATATGTCTGCGTTAAGGAACTTGGTTGGCTGCCATCACTATAGTTTCCTCTACATAAATAAGTTGGTGAAGTAGAATTGTAAGTATAATAAGGTCTGGAGCTACTATAGCTCTCATATCCTTTAACTACAAGAATATGAAGATTTCCACTGGCATCATATTCAAAAGGTGAACTTAAAGTAACTTCTTCCCAGCCAGAACTAAGAGCATTAGGAAATGATCCAGAATAAACAAGAGAATAACCTGTATAAGGAGAAGATACTGTAGCTGAAGGTAAAGATGAAGCACTGGAGATTTTCATATAAATGCTTACACTGCTTATTGTTACTGTAGTTGTACCACTATACTTATAGAAAGCAATTTTGTTGATTGTGTATGGTGCTCCTATTTCTGACGAAGTATAAAGCATCTCATAAGTTGAATAGTTATAATACCTATTAATAGGGATTTGATCACTAGTAGTAGCATTTGAGTCACCAATTGTAATCAGATCTCCCCATGTAGTTGAGAAAATTCCCAGTAAAATAACCAGGAATGAGAAGAGTAAAATATTCTTTTTCATAATAAATATCTCCTTTTATCAATAGTTAAATTGAGATTAGGGCAAGAGTAACCTCTTGTCCTGTTGAATTTTGAAAGTTGAATTGATTTTGGTATAAGGGAATAATGGCTAAAGTTAGATTCCCGAATTTTGTTACGAAAGTAAAAGATAAAAAAAGAAGAGACAGCACTTCCCGAAGAGGATAGGGAGGGCTGAGGATGATTTTGAAGGGGAAAGCTTTTAATGAAGAAATTGGGGAGAGTTATCTTGTCTGTACTTTGGCAAGAGGTAGCTATTTTTTGAATATAGGCATTGGGCTTAGGGTCAAGATAACAAATCAATTTTTTCTCCTTAAATAAATAAAGCATTGGGTTACATTTTTGTTTTATTTCCCCTATTTCATTTAAGGGAACAAAACAACTTACACTATATAACGGACTATCATAGAAATCTTACGACATTAATATAAACGCATTCCTATGCACAAGAACTATATATAGAAGGAGTGAAAATCTTGTCAAGAAAAATCTGCAAAAAAGTGAAAGGTGAAAAGTAAATTGTGAAGGGTGATATTAACAATTGAGAATAGAAAACAGATTAGCTACATTATAGACCGATATTTGTGTAGAAGAGGGGCCCTTTTGAACGATGAGGATGCCGTTCTTCCTGGTTAGTTGTACCGGCGAACGCCGTTCAGCATTTTGGAAATCCCGCTGGAGCATTTATTTAACGCTTCTTTAACGACTCCTTAACGATTCCTTAGCACCGTTAAGGAGTCGTTAAAGAGTCACTAAAATATTATTTATGGGAGGAGCAGGTAAGAGCAAGATTCGCAGAAAAAAGAAAAGCAGCTAATTCCTTTCCAATATATAGGGTTAACAAATATCGGGATAGGGCTTTTTAATGTTTCCCAACAAAACCGAACGAAGGAACATCCGGAAAGAGTTTTCTTTGCTTATATTCAGTTTTGGAGTATCATATCATAAAGATAGAAATTTGCGGTTAAAGGATAAAAAAATTATGCAAAGGAAAATTACGCTTGGAATTGAAGGGATGCATTGTGCTGCTTGCAGTGCGCGAGCCGAAAAAGCCCTGTCACAACTGAAAGGAGTTAGCGAGGCAAATGTAAATCTCGCT
>MWCN01000007.1 GCA_002070045.1 Candidatus Cloacimonetes bacterium ADurb.Bin211 | reverse complement strand
TCCAATCCGTGACTTTCTGTCCGAAGGGTACTGCTGGTATTACGAATGCGAGAATTATTCAGGGAAGGAGTGCTGCTTGTTCTGGTTTCATTTGTAAACATAAAACCAAAGGCATAATTTATAATATCCATATTATTAAAATGCGGATTAGAAAAACCATTAACTAATACTCCAACTTCATTGGGGAAAGCATTTTCTTTAGTTATTATAGTATTACTAATCGTTCCATTAGTATTTTGGAAATATAAACCCCGGTGAGCATGCTTTATTAAGCAATTATTGAATTGTATTTCCTGTGCTTGAGATTCCAAATAAATTCCAGGCCAACCCAGCTGAGGGTCTGTTCCTGTAAAATGGACACCTGTCGCTTGAATACCACCATAAATTTCAAGCCGAGTATTGGGATAAAATATAACTTCACATCCTGATTCAATTTCCAAAGTATTGCCAGTTTCAACAAAAACAGTATTGTTTATGTAATAAGGAGAATTTGCTATTTCCCAATAGTAATCTGTTATCGCACCTCCGGGAATAATTGTACCTTCCAAAATAGCTGGAACAAAATTTGGAGTATCTGCAAAACCGGAACTAACTGCTAACCCATAGTTATCAACAGCTCTGATGTAATATTCTACTCCATAAGTACTTATTGTTGTTCCGGGAATTGTAGCACTAAATAGATTATCACCTGTAGTTTCCATCGGTATAGTAGTATAGGTTAATAACCCATAACGACGATAGCTCAATTCAACAGTAGCCACATACATTGTACTGTCAGTAACAATAGCAGTTATTTGTAGAGGGGTAAAATTCTGTACTTGATCAGCCGGATAGTGAATAATAATCGGAGGTTCATTTGGTAAAACAGCAATAGTGAAAGGATAATTTATTGGTTCAACCGAAGGTAAAGACGAAGTTGATTGTCCATCAGTAGCAGAAAGATAGTATTCAATTCCAGGACTCTGGACAGCGGATGCAGGAATTGTACCCTGCCAAAGATTGTTTCCTAAATTAGTCATTCCCTGGCTAGTCCAATTACTTTGTTGGAGATTACTGTAGTGGAGGATTGCTTCAGTTGTATATGGAGGATAGCTATCTGTAATAATCGCTTGAATAATTATCTCGTGATTGTCAACTTGATGTGAATTATCTAAAGCAATGGTTTCCGGGGTCCGGGTAATTTGAGGAGTTTGACCAGGAACATAACTTCCTGCTGCAGACGCAGTTAAACCTTGATATTGGAGCTCAAAGAGCACATTCCGCTGAGAACCATCAAAAAGAGGATTGCTGGAGCGGTAAGAAATTATATAGTTAGATGTTACCATTTGCGAAATTTCTGTAAGGATAACACTAAAACTATCCATAATATCAAAAACGGCTCCATTAGTGGTTTCCGTAATTGGAGTAAAAGTAGAGAAGAGGTCTGAAGTTGTAAGAGCATAAAGCATAGCGCCATTTGCACTACAAGCATTAATGGCATCATATATTGTCATTACTCCTTGATCGGGAGTTTCATCTGTAAGAATTATCAGAATTTTTTGACTACCAGGACGCCAATTAAAATTAGCCAGAGAATAAGTGATAGCATAATAACCTGGTTCATAACCACCAGAAACATCGTTTCTAAGCCAAACTTCGTCTCTGAAATAGTTAAGATTTGTAGTTAAAATTCCTGAATCCTCCAGAAAAGGATAGCCATTATTATTGTAAGAGCCATACCTACATAAGCCCAAAGCACAATCTACTCCATAAGTTCCAAGATTATTGATAAAACTGGTAACATTATTCCTTACTGCTTGTTGGTAAGGATCCATTGAGCCACTATTATCCATTAAAAATGCAATATCTACTAACCGAGTACCAGTTCCCTGAGAAGGAGGAGAAACTTCAAAATAGCCGGTCTGTAATGTTCCATTTTCATACACCTGGAAATTACTTCCGACAAGATTACTCATATCCTGACCTTCCATAGAAACTGATACAGTTGAATACACAAAGGGGAAATTCTGGGTGTTTATACTGATCAAATCTAATTCCGGTAATACTTCATATACATTTTGCAAAATCTGGATATCATCAATGCCCCAACCATCAAAATTATAACTATTATCTGCAGTAAGCCGAAAGAGAAATTGGATATTTTGCGAGGCAAATTCTGAGATATCAATAGTTGGTTGAACCCATCCTGATTGACCGGTTTGATGAAAAATAGTTCTTTGGAAGACCCCGTTAGCATACACATCAATATAGATATTGTCGTATGAGGTTTCAGTTTGCCACCAACTCCAGAAACTAAGAATATACTTAGTTCCTATAGTGGTTATGGATGGAAGTTGAATAACAGGGCTTAGTAATTGATAATCAGCTCCATTATCATAGGGACGATTAGTGAATGCACTATTAGGATAAGAATATGCACTATAAGTTGAATCCTGTCCAATGTTCCAGCCATAACCTATAGTCCAGTCATTAGGAATAGATTCAAAATTTTCTTCATAAATTAGCGTTGAACTTACCACACTTCCATCACGGTTATTGCTTGTAGAAGAATAAGGTGCAGGTAAAGATTTTCCCTTTGGGATATCGGATGTAATATCTTTTGCCATCATAGTTGCAGTAGCAAAAAAGAAGGATAGTGTTATCACAACCAACAGAATACTTAGTGATTTACTTCTCATTTTAATACTCCTATTCGTTTATTGAGATTATTTTTATAAAATACCTGTCCTGATTGACAGGGATAATACAATAAGGATCGGATACAATATATTCTTGAATCCATTGAGTGGAATTTATATCGTTAAAGCATCGCACACAATAACTCAGCCCGCTAAGAGGCAAACCCAAGGTATCAGTATTAACTGTTTGCCAGGTAAGCAGCAGAGAGTTTTCCGGTAAAAGTTGCAAAACCAGATTTTGAGGTCTGCCTGGAACTGCAGGCAAAACATTTACCGGAATTTCATAAATAACCGGAGAATGATTTTCATCGGCAATGTAAAACTGGAAAATCGTTTCACCTTTAAACCCAACAGCAGGAATAACAGCTGCCTGTTGTAATGTTTCATCGGGTTTAATACTGATAATTTCACTGTCGGAAAAACTAATAGTTAATGTATCCAAATCGGGGTCCAGAACTTTTCCCGCCCAGGAAAAAATTCCCTGTTGATTTTGAATTATCAGTAGGGGTTGAATAGTATCCAGGTAAACAGGAGGGGAATTAGTAGCATCCCTGGTAACAGAAATTTGG
>MWCN01000006.1 GCA_002070045.1 Candidatus Cloacimonetes bacterium ADurb.Bin211 | reverse complement strand
CCATTGTATGGGAACCAAGATATGTGAAAGTATCTTGAGCATAACTATTCCATTGTTCAGTGTTGTATGATGTTGTAGGAGATGTTACAGAAGATTTCCTGACTAATGTTACATCTTTACCCCAATCAGCTGTTTGATCAACCACTCCAACTACATCTATTTGAACACCATTTTTATATAAAGCAACTGCATCATTACCATTGAAACTTAATGCTTGAGAATTTGTTTCTAAATTAACAAAGTTGCTGTCAGCAAGATTAGTAGTACCTGCATTGGAAACTATAACATAAGTATCACCATTAGCCAAAGTTCCGCTTAGAGTAAGTTCATTTACAAACTCTCCATCACCATTTACCTGTTTCTTTAATGAATAATTAGAGAGATTTATACTACTACCCGTCCCATTATATAACTCAATAGCTTTATTGTTACCACTTCCTTCTACATATTCAGAGATGATTAAATCAGTTGCATTAGCACCTTTCGTATATACATCCAGATAATACTTTGTTGCTCCGGATACAGAATTCCAGTTAGCTGTGAATTTATTATAAGATACACTTGTTGCAGCAGTTGCAGTTGGTGCATTAGGTGGTGGAGTTGATGTAATTTGGTTATTTGGATTATTGGTAGCAGTCGTAGTTAAATATTTAGTGCTTGTTCCACTTCCATTATATTCATAAACTCTAAACCAATATGTAGTAGAGGCAGATAAATTAGTTACAGTGACAGAATTACCGCTTCCATTATATATAACTTGCTCGCCACTATTATTCCAGGAATCATCTGCAGTAGGATCAGTTCCATCACCTGGATTTGTAAAACTATTAGAAGTATTCATTTTTACAATTCGTTTAGCTCCATTTCCATTAGTCCAGCTAACAATCATTTGAGTTGATTCAACAGACGAAAAAGTTATATTTGATGCCTGAGTAGTCGGTGCAGTAACACCAGATGAAACAGTAATTGTATATGTAGGTATTGTAAGAGGTCCTGTATTATTCTTATAATATAAACTACTGTTAATAAACAAAGAAATCAATTCAGCTTTTGTTCCGCTAACTGAAACTGATGTTTGAGTTGATGAACCATTAGCAAAATAAGCGTTATCATAATCAGATGTAGTTCCTGTCATAGCAGCTGAATAGTTACTTAGAGCAGTGGGAATATCAGATGTATTTGAATCATTATTCCACACAAATCTTGAAGTAGAAAAACCCCATAACCAATTTGAGTCAGCATTAGTAGTCGGAGCTGTAGTTCCTGCATAAGCTAAAATTTGATCGCCAGAGGCAGATAAATTAAAATTACTATTAGTAGTTACTGATCCAACACTTGCAGTATAATTAGGCGTTCCCAATGTTATAGTGATAACAGTTCCCTTGGATACAGCACTTGTATGGTTCCATTTAATAGTTCCTTCGTTTGTTCTCCATGCTGGTGGTGTTGTAGCATGCCAAGCATTATCAGTAAAGGAAATATCCGTATTAGCCGGAATATCTGTTAATGCAACAAAAGCCATATTTTTTGTGGCATCAGTATTAACTGCCAATATAGCTATATCACCTGCAGTTAAAGCAAAAACATAATTGATTGTTATCAGCATCATACTTAGAAATAAAAGCTTTTTCATTTTTTCTCCTTTATATAGAAAAAAACATTTTTTAACTCTGAATTACCCATAAAATAACTACCTAATTCCTGTCAAGCTTTTTTTATCATTTTTTCTGCATTTTTTAACCTACAATTTTGCGAGAACGAGGGTTTTGTGTCTCAATTTTACCTCTGTGCTAATGTAACTACAACCCCTGGATATTTTCATTGGAAACCGAGCTATAACTTGTTTCCCTACTTCCAAATTGGGAGTTAAAGCACAATGTAAGCACTCATACAACCCAACTATCAATCTCCCGATATTTACAAGGTATTAACTAACAACAACGCAAAGCGGTAAAACACTATCCGGAGAATTTACTCTTTTTCTGCCAGCAAATAGTTGTTTATCAATTCCTGCTTTTTTGCGCTATACCGGAGATGAGATTCCCGTATCGTTCCCATATTGCGATACGGGAACGATACGGGAGTCATATCGGAGTGTTATTGAAAAAATACCGGGATTTCTTGGGGTTCTTGTTTTGAGGAAGTTTTGACTCTAAACCGATTCTGCTTGTGGTTGAAACGAGATGTAGAGGCAACAGGAAATGTCCTTCATTGTCCGGTACTGTCAAAGCTGAAGCTCGGTTTAGAGTTAAAACAAAAATTTGAGGGGTGGGTGAAGCTCGGTTGGCAATGTGCAGGGTTCTTGTTTTAACTCACAATTTTGAGGTTTGGAGAGCAGTTGAAGCTCGGTTGTTAATGTTTGCAATTTGTAGGTAGTAGTAACTGTGTTGGCAGTGGCAAAATTGTAAGTCAAAACAAGCTGAGTATCTGTCGTTCCTACGGAACTTTCTTGTCTGGCATCATATTGTTCTTTTCGCCGGGTTCAAACCCGTCGTTAATATCTGTCGTTCCTACGGAACTTATTGATTGGTCCTGGGCTTTCTTCTTTCGCCGGGTTCAAACCCGTCGTTAGTATCTGTCGTTCCTACGGAACTAATTGATTGGTCCTGGGCATAGTTCATGTCGCCGGGTTCAAACCCGTCGTTAGTATCTGTCGTTCCTACGGAACTTTCTTCATTCTATCTATTCAATTGGTTCTAAATATGGTGTTAGTAATAGTATGCCTTACGGCATTTGCCGAATCGGAATTCGGCAACCCATATCCTTAGCTATCTCTTCAGGAAAAACTAGATAGAATAGTTAATTATTGTTACTAGTGTACCATTAGGTAAAGCTGATATAGCTTGCTCAATAGTATCCAAAGTAATAGTGTTTATGCTGTGCATGTGTCGTCCCCTTTCTTACTCCTTCTTGCGTAAGATAGGGGACGAAATAATAAGTATTTGTGGCTTGTAAATATAAATCCCTTAAATCCCTATAATCCTGTTCATCCCAGACCTATTATTTTTTTATCTGCGAAATCTGCGAAGACATTTGCGTAATCTGCGTGAAAAAAAAATCCCCCCCCCATTTCTCTCAACTTTACTTGACAATTATCGGCAATAGTGAATACAAGTCCCCCGGGACAAAGAAAACCGAAGGAACTAC
>MWCN01000005.1 GCA_002070045.1 Candidatus Cloacimonetes bacterium ADurb.Bin211 | reverse complement strand
CCCCAGGTATTAATAACTGTATCCAGATTATAGGTGTTGGAAACAGGATTTCCATTCAAAAGCCAGGTAGCGTAACTTTCGGGAGTATTGTGCCCAATAGAATTATTTATAAACTGAAGAGGTTGGCCCACGAAGAAAGGACCTTCCGGAGCTGTAAAAGCAACAGTATGATGATAATAGAAACGACCAAGATCAACAATAGTGCTATCCGGGTCTGGTTCTGTATCAGGATTTCCAGCATCAATACAGGGGCTGTTATATTGCAAGGCGAAATCAAGCTCCGAAGCATTCACAAAGTTTGGATTGGCATTGATATTACCGGTTCCAGGAAAGACCTGTGTGCCATAGTTAATATCATTATAGGTAACATTATAAGTTCCGTTCACACATTCCAAAGGATTATTCAGGGCAGCATTGCTCCAAACAATATTGTTAAATAAATTCAAATGTGAAGAAGAGATAGCAGCTATTTTAGGATAACCGGATAGGGTATTATTGCTAAAGTTAAAATTGGGTGTAGCATTGATAGAGAGAGCAACACAATTCTGGAGAAAATCAGGTGGCACTTCATCTTCTTCAATAACAAAGCTATTACGAGTTACAGGCATAAGCTCTGCACTATAATTTTTCAACCCGGTTTGGCAATTCCAAATAAGGGAATATTTCAGATCAATATTTCCTCCGGGGTTAATCTGAATTCCGGTTTCCGCATCTTCAATTTGAACATCGCGCAAAACAGGTGTGGAATTACTCTCAACCAAAATTCCGATGTTCTCCAGTTCCTGTCTTAAAGTGCTGCTGGTATTCCGGATACGGATAAAAACCAGCGAAGGAGTAGCTTCTGCTCTCGTTTCAGAATTTTCCACTATAATACCTTGAACACATTCTTCAATCTGCACATCATTCAGGATGGCATTTTCATTGCCCTTCAGTTCAATTCCACATTTATCTGCATTGCGCAAAGTGCTGCTGGTGTTCCGGATACGGATAAAAACCAGCGAAGGAGTAGCAGCTTGAACAGGATCGGTATTTTCTACTTTAATGGCTGTATCATAGTCCTCAATATCCACATCCGAGACCATTACATTGCTCTTTCCTTCAATAACAATACCCATTGTATTATCTTCTTCCTGGCGTGGAGAAACAGAGGAATTTCTTAGTGTTATTTGGTTAATATTCGGTTCCGTTGGTAGATATTCCTCACCCCGGATAACCTGAATACCGGTTTTGTAGCTTAAGATGGTAACACTATCAATAGCAGGATTGGAAGCACCAATAACAGTAATTCCGGTTCCGTTAATTAAAGCTGTAGTATCTATTGGCGCGATATAAACGGTATTGATAATTGGATTGGAATTTACTACGGTAATAGGATTAATAGCATTCAGGATTTCACAATTGATAATATTGCTTTCTGCTCTATTGCCTGCCGCTCCTGAAATTTCTAAGCCGCCCCAAAACAAATCCGGAAAGCCAGGAGCAAAAGTAACATCATTGGCAGAAAGGGAACCGAGAATACTGATAGGTTCATCATTCCACACCTGAATAACAATACCTGGTTCAAAAGTTACATTTTGAGTGCTATCTATTACAATGGGCTCAGTAATGTTAAAAGGAGAGTTATCTATAGTCCAGGTAGCAGGTAAATTATCTGAATCCACAATTACTCCGGTGGTAATATTCAACTGGACATTTATGCATACTGTATCACTGCTTTGGTCAATACCATCAGAAACGGTAAAAGTGATATTATCAACTCCAAACCAGTTATGCAAAGAGCTGAAACTAACCAGTAAACCGGTTATGCTAAAATTGATACTGTTATTTCCGCTAGAAGTTAAAGTTAGCGGGTCATTATCCGCATCGCTTATATAAGGAGTAAAATCCACTACTAAGGATTCATTGGCATAGAAAGAGAAACTTTCCGGTAAATTTATCACAGGTGGATGATTCGGTTGCAGGACATTCATAGAAACCGGTAGGATTATAAGCGGATGTAAAGGATCGTTGGAATTAATTTCCAGATTGGCATTATATACTCCTGTAAAAATTCCTTGAGCTGAAAAAGTAACATTTATTATGGCAGTTCCGCCTGCAGGAATTTCTCCTTGAACTGGTTCAATGGAAAGCCAGGGAACAGGAGGAATAATTTCTGAAAGCACAATTTGATCGTTTATCTCATGCGGTTCGCCGCCATAAATATCACCCTGAATAATGTAAGGTAGAATTAGACCTCCCGCAAAAGAAGAGAGAATGGTTACATTTACAATTGCAGTAGCTGTTTCTCCATCTTGAATAGCTCCCCAACCTTCGTATGATTCTCCATTCCAGTGAATTGTTATTCCATTACCGGAAGTTAAATCAGGAATCATATCTGCAGTTCCTCCGGTAAAATTGGTAGCAGAATTAACTATAATACCAACAGGGAAAGTAATATATACATCTTTCAGCCATTCATCATCCGGGCTGTTATTACAAAGAGTAAATGTCCAATCAATAGTTGTTCCAGGTTCATAATCGGTATAATTCAAAGTTAAAGTGCTGCCTTCAATACTTTTATCTGGATTATCAATCTTTTGTGAGAATATTCTGCTTTCTCTT
>MWCN01000004.1 GCA_002070045.1 Candidatus Cloacimonetes bacterium ADurb.Bin211 | reverse complement strand
CCAGTGCATTCTGTCTGGCTAAATCAGGAAGTTTTTCTGCTTTAAATCCATTATTCAGCAATTTATTAAATTCATCATCATCTCTCACATAGACAATAATAGTGCCAGTATTACGATTAACGCTATCTACACTAATATGAAGAGAATTTAAGATTTTAACATCGGATTCTATATTCCAGCTGGTAATATGCACGGGATAAGAAAATGCTAATACTGTGCTTATCAATAATAGTGCTATTAATAATATTTTATTCATTTAGGTGACCAGTTATTTTATACCTTCAATTTTAAAAAGTTATGCAATTTATTTACCTTTACTTTGAAAATGCCAGGCATACAGCTGCACATAACCTGACCTGCTTAATGCTGCTTCATCCCTGACCTGACATATTTCACAAGCGGTTATTGCACTGCGCCTGGCAATATACAAAAATCATTAAGACCTTATATTGTCAACTCTTTTAATTTATTATACTATAATCAGACTATAACTTCCCACTTAAAAACAAGTTATAACATAATTGTCGCCTGATAATAACAATTGTGCCTTGCAATGCGCATACAATATCCAGATTATGACTAACTTATGTCCAATTTCGGACATAAGCTGGACATAAGTGGGACATAAGTGGGACATAAACTGGATATTGATCGGGAAGGGGAATATAATATTCAGAAAAAAAGGATATCTAAAGAATGAAAGCTTTAAAAATAATGGATATTTGTTTTTAATGCTCAGGGATATACACTATTTAAGTTATGAGTTAAGCAAGGATAAAATTCATTAAGACCATTATACACCCAATAGAGTAAATAAATGGCTAATAAATTTTGTAAAATAAATAGCTGTCAATTTACTCTCTTTTAGAGGAGTATATTGTCAGGACAGGGCGTTATTAAATTACTTCTTTCGCTTAATTTATGTAAAGAGGTGCATTTTATTGAAATGCTAATAATAAAGGAATAAATTTTAATCTCAATACCAGGGTTCATAATCATCAAATATCCTTCTCGTTTTAATTTATCTAGTTTTGATTTCTGAATTTTGAATTGATAACAGATTAATTATAAGTTATATAATGAGTTATATATATAATATCAATGTAGTAGTTTAAATTAGAATAAATAATCTTCTGATATAGTGTATATAATGCTAAATTAAAACTTATATAATACGCTTTAAAGATTTAGTTCTACCCAGACACCCAGACTGAAGGTACGGACACCGGTGTCTCTTTTATTATCAGATGTTTGATCCCAGGTCCCGGTTAAACCGCCCCTAATATCTGGATTGAATTGATAAGTTGCAGAAGGACTGATAGCAAAATGCATATAGTCACGGTCTACTTGAGAGCTTTCCCTACCTTTAGTTTTATCATAGTTTTTTTCATAAAGGACGGACAAACTGGAGACAAGTTCGTTATTGATATGAATCTTCTTGTGAGTAAAAGGAACGGTGAATCCTTTTCCGCGGGTGAATGAATAAGAAATATTGCTATTCACTGCATGGGTAAGGTTTGTTTTCACTATATCATAAGAGTCCATATCAGTAGTATTTGTTCCAG
This sequence comes from Candidatus Cloacimonetes bacterium ADurb.Bin211, assembly GCA_002070045.1. Lineage (GTDB taxonomy): Bacteria > Cloacimonadota > Cloacimonadia > Cloacimonadales > Cloacimonadaceae > Syntrophosphaera. The sequence continues at coordinate 8,032 of MWCN01000004.1, read as the reverse complement.
AAGTAATGGAATAACTAATATTGGTATTTACTTTTTCAAAGAAAGTGCCAGTAAAACCAACGAGGGGATTTAAAGATATGGAAACAGCTTCCTGTTTAGGTTCCACCCAATCTAAATCACCAGTTAATCTGGTGGTATATTGTAGTCCTGTGTTTAATCTTGCTCCGCTAAGGAATTTATTCATACCAAACCAATTTTCAAAATTGATAAAAGAGAGGGTTAAATCGGGAAAAGTGATAACTTCAGTTTGATTTGAAGCGCTAGCTCGGTTTTTTTGTAAGCTGTAGGAATAGGAGATAATGCTATCAAAATTACGGGAAAAAGTGATACCGCTTCCGATAGAAATAGTGTTATCATCGCTTACTGAATCAAGATAACCCGCAGGAGTAGTATGAGGTAAACCTATTTGAAATAGGAAGGGTGGTCTATCATCTTTTCGTGAATATGATTGTATGTATGAGTTTTGATAGGTCATCGTGATATTTTTGATTTTGGAGAAAAGATTTAAGAGAGTGGCAGGAAAATAAGTGCTTTCTTTTTCTTTATCTTTATCTGTAGGAGGTTCAATAGAGTCAGTTTTATCTTTTAAGTCTGGTTCTTCGGTTGGGAAGTCTTCTTTTTCAAAATCGGTTTCCCCTTTAAGTCCATTTTCATAATCCTTATCCCCTTCTTCATATTTTCCAGCTTCTTCTTGTTGTTTTTTCCATTCTTCTTCTTTTCTTATTTCTTCTTCTTTTTTCTTTATATCTTCATCCTGGAGATATTCAGGTTCCTTTTCAGAGTCCCCCGTTTCGTTTTTTTGTTTCTTACCTTCTTTTTCCGAATGAGAAGAACTCAAATTAGTAGCCCAGGAGGATAATATATCAGAATTTAAGAGGGTTAAGTTGGTTCGGATACTTCTATTAGAATTCCCATCGCTTTGATACATTGTGATTTGCCCTTCATCCGTATTCTGGAAGTATTTTCTTTGTGAATCAGAATAACGAGCTTCAGCACTGGCAGTTAAATTAATATAATTCCTGAGATAATTTGGATTGTAGTTCAAACCTAAATCCTGCACATATTGGGTCATCTTCCCAATATTAATATCTTTCCAGTAAATCTTTTGTTTAAGGTCTCGTTCAGTATTCAGTCTTGCGGACAGAGAAATATCTGTAGTTAACCCCCAGCTGATATTAGTATCAGAAGTAAAGGTCTTAGTTGGAACTGTTTGCGTTCGTGGATACCAGTCGTAAACACCTTCTCTTTTTTCCCAGTTATAGCTTTGCGGTTCTGAATTATTCAAAGTGAAACTGTTATTAAAAGTACTTGGAAACCATCCTAAGCGATAGTTATTAAAAAGAACGAAGCTAACCTTATCACTAGGAATACCGAGATTGTAGTTTAAAGTGGCTCGCCAATTGAAAGTGGTATCAACGGTAGTAGGAGTGTATCGGTAAGATTTTTCAACCCGTCCACTGATAGAAGTTCTATAAATAGTATAAAGTAAAATAGGTGATTTTGGAGCAGTGCGTTGACTGAACCCGAAATCAGCGGCATAAACTAAGTTTTCGGTCTGTTGTCTTTCTTTTTCCACAGGGTTTGAAATATTATCATATAAAAGGTCAGAATTGGCAAGAAATCTTGGTGTACCTAGATTATAATTACGAGAAAGACTTAAAGGGATATCCAGTCCCCAGGAATTTGGTAATAATTTATTAAGAAAGAATTTATTCAGGATATTAAGGGTTTTTGTGCTGGTGAAAGTATTAGTTCTGCCCCGTTGAATAATAGTATTGAAATTTTCACTTTTATCTTCATAATCTATATCTAAGGTTATGACATCAGCAAAGACTGAGTTCAGCGAGAGTCTTTTAGCAACGCCAATATCTTCATAGGGTTCAGCGACTCGCATATCATTAAAATAGATGGTCCCATTATAAGGTTGAGGAATAGTTAAATCACCTGGAACAGAAATACCCAGATAGATATCACGCACATTTGTTAAAGTAGGTGTGCCCTTAAACGAATAGGTTTTATTATCTTCTATATACTCACCTGATGAATCATCGGGAAACATTTCTTTGATTTTAGTGAAATCCTGTAACTGATAGGTAAATTGGGTCCAGTAATTACGGTCCATTTTGGGTAGATAATCAACAACCCTGACACGTTCACTAATCTGGTAAAAATTCAGGCTATCCGCTCCAATCCTGAATATTATATCCAGAGAATCTGGATTAATTGAAGAAATTGAAGATAGTTCAGGATACACCCAGAATTTTATTTTATTGTATGACAGAAGGCTATAAGGTTCATATAAACGTTGTCTTAAAAGAACCTGTTGACTGGGCTGTAAGTTTTGAATTTCCAGAGATAAAGCAGATTCACTTGATTCACGTCGTTCTTCAATATAGTAAGTGCCAGGAGGAGATGTATAATGAGCGCTATTTCTTTGATTATTAACGATACCCGAAAGATAGGAGATATTATAAGCGTTAATAATGTTATCAGGTATAATTTGCCCATTCAGGTCACGAACATAGAAATCTTCCCATTTATTTCCCACCACATTTATATCATATAAGAGCACCTTAACTGGCTGGTCAGTTTCAATAACTATTCTACCATAGGAAATTTTCTTCAAAGAAGGTGCAGCTCCAGAAGGAGCATTATTCACAATTTCATAGATTGAAGGATCAGTTAATGGTATCCGATAAAGACGCCAGCCATATTCATTTTCACTTTCCAGATATTGTTCATCTGTAAGAGAAACGGAATAGCTAAAATACCTATCTAAAGTATTCAGAACGCCGTCATTATTCAAATCTTCGGTATCTAATACCTTATTTCCTTCCGTTCCATTAATAAAAGGATAATCTCCAAACTGGTCAATGTCATCATCTGCGTTGTCATTAGGGTCATCACCTGGTTGACCATCTGGAATTCCATCAAGACCGGTATCTTCTTCCAGAGTTAATACTCCATCATGATTTTTATCTTCCGTATTGAGTATATTTAAGCCGCCATATTCAGTGTAATAATCTTCATTTATTTCCCCCAAATCAATACGCAATACGGGATGAGCAATTGGTTCATTGGCTTTCTTATCAATTTTAACCATCAGTTCAATATATTTCTTTTGGGAGAAATCCAGTTGATTTCCCAGATATTTCATCACCCCACCCCAGCTCCACATTTCTGAGCCCTCAATGCCTAAATTGGCAGGAAATACCTTAACAGCCAGAGCAGTAACAGATTCCTTTTTTTCTCTATCGGTTAAAGTAGCAGGATCTTCCACTTCTTCTCTATGAATATTTTTGGGATTAAACCAGATCGTTCTTCCTTTAGCAAAACTTATATTCCAGGGTTTACTTGCTAGGCTCCAGGAACCTATGGTAACCCCTAAAGGATAAGAATCCATAATTGCTTCCATATCGTCTATATAGGCTTCATTCTTCTTTCCATGAGGGTCACCATAGATATTGGGTATAGTATAAGCCATTTCGCCTGAAATGGTAATACGCGATTCAGCAGAGGTATTAATTAAAGGTAAAGCGTTTAACATCCTCGTTATAAAAGCAGGTTTAACCGTTAAACTCCCATCAATATCTGTCATATACATTTCAATGTTTTCATTACCAATTCTGGGTCGTCTATCAGCAACATTTTCAGAACGATAAATGAAAGTTCCTCCAAGTTTTGCCCAATCCGTTAAGTTCCAATCAGCTCTGACTCCCGTTAAAGTCTTACTGGAAATATCAAAAGTGCTTCTATATTCGTAATCAATCTCAATTTTAGCATCTGGATCTTTTCCGGCAGAAGTCAAAAAAGTGATTCTACCAAAATCATAATCTACCAGATAATCTACATTCTCTTTCTGCTTAATACCGTTCACCTTAACGGAAACACTACCTTTAAGGATACCTCCTTGAGCTAAATCAACATATTCACGACCTATTTTCCCTTTAATTGACATATAAAATGATATATCCAGGTAATTGATGCTTTCACCTTCATCCGTATAGATTATGCCATCGCCCAAAGGATCAAAAGGTTGAATGAAAGGTATAGTAATCAAACCGGTAGATAAATTCACCGTGTTATCATCACCATTAATTAATCCGTCTCCATTGCTATCCATACGTAAGTAATCCATATAAGTAGTGATAAAACTGGTAGCAAGAGAATCAGGAACCAGATAATTACGGGTCAAATCCACATTTAAGGTGTAAACATCTAAGGTGAAGCCATCACTTTTAATATTATTCTTATGCATATCATAGACATTACGCATCTGATAATGCCAGACATTATTTGGATCTTGTGGGTCAAATTCTTGATTGCGTCGTCTTAAAACTTTAACATGAAGAATTCCATCCTGGGTTTCACTATTTGCGGGAACGGGTATACCATCTTTCTGAGTATATTTTACGGCAATAGTAGCACGACGGTCAACCGCGCTATTTAAGCGAATGATTCCAGCGGTATAATCTGTGATGAAATCCGTTCCCTCAATTAATTCGTCATAATAAGGTATATAAAAATTTGTAGGACTGAAGAATATGGTATCACCAACCGCAGAAGCTACATTATTATTTGCATTACCATCATCCATAAAGACCCTAACTGTACCATTAGCAGGAAGTAAATTGACATTTTTAATTATCCAGGCACCAGTTGGGTCGGTCTTTATAGCATTATTCACCCAACCCGCTGGTATATTAGAAGAAAGATCTGCCTGAGTATAAAGTTCATATACATCATAAGGATTAGCCAGATAATACATAGTTCTGGGAGCATAATCTCTACTACGAAAAATAGTGGAATCAGCCTGACTGGTTCCAACATAATGCTGAGTGTTTTTTTGCCCTTCTTCCGTACTGGCGATAATAGTTAAATCCAGATTTTTATATTTTAGTTTAGAGGTTATCCCAAAAAGTCCCTGTGAAGCAGCAGAATAGCTTATATAACGAGAGCCTGGTAAGGAAAGAGCTATATTTCCACCTTCAATGATCTGAAACAACTCATCTTCCGTACCAGTGTATTTTAAATTGATATTATCCGGGTCAAAAAATTGCTGGTCCTGATTGCTATTATATTTTAGATTGACTCCAATCTTCTCACCTATAGTGCCAGTTAAACGAAGATTTGTGTCTTGCCTCATTTTAATATCTAACTGACTGGCAGTATCACTTTCGTAAATAGCTACATTCTTTCTTTTAGTGCTACCTACTTCCATACTGATTTTTTCTGTTCCATCTATGTTCAATCTTCCAGCAGAAGAACCCAGTACCTTCTGAACAGCCCTGGGAACTGCAATAGAAGGAAGTTCAAGTGAAAACTCTTTAATCATACCTGTTTTTGTTACAGAAGTCTGTTGAGCTTGCGTTAAATAAACAGATAGCATAGATTTATAAAAGGCTTTTTCTTTCAGATTAGCAAAATAGGTGTCAAAAGATAGAATCCGAGGTGGAACAAGGTCGAAATTATCTATTTTAGTATGGATAATAACCTTCTCTTCAGGATAATTTATCTCTTCTTTGGTTTCGGGTTCAAACTCTCTAATCCAGTAGGGTTGACTTTTAATGTAATTCAATCCACCATATAATTTATAAACATCTACTTTATTGTAAATTAAAGGATGATAACCTTCCAGGTAGATACGAGGTAGGGGTTGTTCTTTAGCGAATGCTAGAATTATAATGGTTAAGATTATGAAAATAAGACAAAAACGTTTTAACATCAAATTAATGACGAATGGTTTTGTATGCCAGATAAAAACCATCTAAGGTGATAGTTTTATCTACAATATCAATAGAAGGAATCAGTGAATAAACTAAATCAGCAATTCCACCTGTCAATATAGTTATAATATTATGACAATCAGGATACTGCGTTTTAATCTTTTGAATGAAGCTTTCCAGCATATAAGCGTGACCATTAACTATTCCTGAAAGCAAAGCATCGCGAGTGTTTGTTCCTAATAAAACAGAGGGAGAAACTATTTCAATTTGAGAAAGTAGTGCTGCTTTTTCAAATAGTGTATCTGCACTGACTTTTAGTCCTGGAGCAATTGCAGTTCCTTCAAAGCTTCCTTCTTTAGTTATAAATTGAATAGTAGTTGCAGTTCCCAGGTCAATAATGATACAATCTGAATCATATTTTTTTAATGCCCCAAAAGCGTTTGCTATCAAATCGGCACCAATAAAAGAGGGATTATCCACTTTATATTTTAACCCTAAAGGACTAAGGGCATTAATTTCCCAGACTTCAGCACTAAGATATTTATGAAATAGGTGCATCCAGATACGCATCAGTTCAGGAACGACAGAACCAATGACAACATTAGTAATATTATTCAGGGATACACTATTCAAAAGTGGAATGAGTAAACTGAAATATTCATCAGCAGTACGATGTGCAGAACTGTAGAAGCGTGCAAATCTAACCAGTTCATCCTGCTGATATATTCCACAGGTTATGTTCGTATTTCCAATGTCCACTACCAGAGTAGTGGTTTGATCATTTTTCTCCATACTAATAACCACACAAAGAGTATTTTGGAAATATAAAAAACATAGCCTATTTCAATTTAATAGCTACAATTGCTTAAAAAGGATTTGTGTCAATATAATTCCTGTGCCTGGTCAGAATAAATCCAACCCTATTTAAAACCAAGTTCTTTCAAATCAGAAGGTTTTTTGCGCCATTTAGGTTTTACTTTAACCCAGAGATGAACCATAACTGGTATGCCCATAAAATTTGTAAGTTGTTGCTCTGCATAATCTCTAATCTTTGCCAGTCCGTTCCCATTTTTCCCAATGATAATAGGTTTTTGACTTTCTCGTTCCAGCCAGATAACAGCATCAATATGGATTCTATCATCTAATTCTTTAAATTTTTCTACCAGAACGGCAGTAGAATAAGGTATTTCCTGACTAAAATAATTAAAGATTGCTTCTCGGATAAATTCTTGCGCAAAAAACCGCATAGGTAAATCTGATAACTCATCTTCACTATAATACGGAGGATGATAAGGAATATATTTTAGCATATCCTCCATCAATTCAGGAACTCCATCACCTCTGGTAGCAGAGATAAAAAAAGCTTCAGAACAGGATTCAGGTAATTGACTGATAAAGAAATCTCGGGAATAATCATTTTTCAAATCTATCTTATTAAAAACAGCAATTTGTGGTATGGGTATTTTTTTAAGTAGCTCCAGCACTTCTAAATCGTAATCAGTTGGAAAAGTGAGAACATCACTCATAAAAAGGATTAAATCCACATCTTTATACGATTCTGACCATAAATCCTGCATTTTTTCCTGTAATTTATATCGTGGTTTCAGATATCCTGGAGTATCAATAAAGATTATCTGACAATCATCCCGGTTTAAAATTCCTTTAATATTATAACGAGTGGTTTGCGGTTTAGGAGAAGTAATGGAAATCTTTTCACCTATAAGGCGATTCATAAGAGTAGATTTACCGGTGTTTGGTTTACCCAAAATGGTAACAAAACCGCTACGAAATTGAGGATTATTCATAAAAAGAAAATGAGAGGACGGATTTTTTCATCCGTCCCCAATCAAATTATTTTAATAATTTATATTTCATTAAAAACACTGTTAATTATGTCTGTCACTTCCATCAACTGGTCTTCTGTAATAACCAGAGGAGGTGCAAGTCGGATAATATGACGATGAGTTGGTTTACAAAGTACGCCTTTATCTTTTAATTTAAGACAAATATCCCAGGCTTCATATCCATTTTTAGGCTCCACTACTATAGCGTTCAATAAACCTTTACCACGCACTAATTTTAACATAGGGTGCTGAATATTTCTTAATGCAGTACGGAATTTTTCACCCAGTACAAAAGAACGCTGAGCCAGATTTTCTTCTTGGATTACTTCTAAGGAAGCCTTAGATACAGCACAAGCTAAGGGATAACCACCGAAAGTTGAGCCATGTTGACCTGGTTTGATTACCAGCATTATATCCTTATCTGCAAGCACAGCAGAAACAGGAATAACACCACCACCAAGG
>MWCN01000003.1 GCA_002070045.1 Candidatus Cloacimonetes bacterium ADurb.Bin211 | reverse complement strand
TGGCAAGAATGAATTAAGCTATAAAGAGTTCGGGTACCTTCTTTGAATAGAACCGTATAACCCATTACCGCATTTACAAATATAGTTGCTGCGGAAGAAAATACAGATTGGATAGCTTGGTCCGAAAAGGATTCTGGAGCAATATCTAATACATAATTTAATTCCATTCCTGGTTCAAAATCAGACACTTTTCTAATTCTCCAATTACTTCCATCTTCCATACTATCGCACTCTATTATAAAAGGCATTTCCACTATTTTATCTGGATATCTTTCTGCTTCTTGAACGAATTGCTCAGCTAATTGCAGGTCATCAGGACTTAATCCTTTTATATGGACCTTATATTTTGCAGCAAGATAACCATTGTATAAAACTCCACCCAGAACTAATTTATCGCTTAATTTTAGCAAAGCTGATAGTGGACCCATCTTGGTGTCAAACTTAGCTCCTGCAACTATAGAAAGAAATGGACGCTGCGGATTGAATATTTTCTGAAGATTCTGAACTTCCTTTATCATTAATAATCCTGCGTAGGAAGGTAAGAACTTGGTGATATTATAGGTGGAAGCATGAGCTTGCCAGGAACCAAAAGCATCATTAATATACAAATCAGCGAAGGAAGCCCAGCTTTGAGCTAAAAGATCAGCGGTTTCATCTTTCGCTTCTTCTCCCTTAAACCAGCGAGTATTCGGAAGATAAACAAAATCTACTTCTCCTGCTTTAAGTTTTTGCACTGCTGGTAAAATCGGACTTAAATCTGTTATTCCTTCCGGTCCTGAAGCAATGCATTCCGGGATCATTCCTTTTAACTGTAGTTTCTCCTCCAGATATTTAACTACAGGTGCAACAGATTCTCCTTCGGAAATATTTATAGTCCCAGTTTTCTTATCATAAGGACGACCTATATGCGTCATCAAGATAGGTAAACCTCCCTTTTTATAAATGTGGAGCAGCGTGGGAATAGTAGCATCTATACGCATAGTATCTTTGATTTTGCCATTTTTTACTACATTATGGTCCATCCTGACAAGAACAGTTTTCCCTCTTAAATCTGCCTCCAGAAAACAAGGAAGTGCTGTCATTTTCTCATTCCTCCTTTATTTTTTTTCTTTATATTTGTCTTTTAATCAATGATTTATCATCTAAATAGGCTATTTATCCTTTGTTATTCATAATATTATATTTAGCTTTATAGTCAAGATTTTTCTCATTTAAAGCCTCTTTTAGAAGGGTTAATCCCTACTATTTAATATATGAGTGATTTTCCTTTAGGGCAATAATTTTTAGATGGTAAATCATACAATAGCCCCTTAATGTCTCTTTTTTCTTGTATTAATTTATATATTATTAATAACAATCAATTCACCTATTACCAATTACATAGAGCTATAAGATGGATGTTTTAAAAAAATTAATTTTTTTATTTTAATCGCAGCTTCTTCTGATTAATTGATATCCAGCTTATGTCCAGCTTATATCCAGCTTATGTCCAGCTTATGTCTAGCTTATGTCCGAAAATGGGCATAAGCTTAATATATGGTGAATATTGTTTCCTCAATTGAAATCTGATAAGCAATAAAAAAGGGGAACCTGTATTAAGCAGATTCCCCGAACCTTTAATTATGAAAGGTTTATTTGACGATTACTAATTGTACGCGACGATTACTAGCGCGACCTTGAGCGGTTTTATTAGAAGCTATAGGGTTGCTTGGACCATATCCTTTAATGAACAATTGACTTTCTGGAACTCCTCTGGAAATCAAGTAATTAGCCACGGATTTCGCTCTGTTATAGGATATAGTCTCGTTAATTTTTGAAGAACCTGTATTATCGGTATGACCCTGAACTTCAATTTTGACTTCAGGATGTTTAATCAGAAAATCTGCAACTTTGTTCAAGAACAGTTTATCCTGTTCACGGACACTGGTACCATTGGTTGCAAAATGAATCATATTATTTTTCAGTTCTTCTTCAAACTTAGTGACTTCATCTTTTTCTTCTACCTTAGGTTCTTCTTTAACTTCTGGTTTTGGTTGTTCGCTAAGTTTTTTTATTTCTTCGTTCAAGGTTAATAAACGACTACGAAGATCGTTAATACTTGTTGTTAGTTCATTATCTGTCTTATGCAAGTTTACTGTATCTTCTCTAATGGTAGCAAGCTCTACTTCATAATTATTGATCTTAGTACGCAATTCTGCAAGTTCTTTAGCGTAAGCAGAAACATCAGCTGCACCTTTGATAGCATTAACTTGAGCAGTTAAGGCATCCAGCTGCCCTATTTTTTGGTTCATCACTGCTAAATCTTGATTTATCTGGTTCAAAGATGCAGTTAAAGAAGCTTGAGTATCTTGAAGTTGTCTGATATCATTAGCATAGATATCGGCTGAGGGTGTTGTAGGAGTGGTTATCTGAGTTATTTGAGCAGGGGTTTGAGCTACTCTTTGTTCTAAATTAGTAACCTTGTTCGTAAGCTCATTTAACTTATTATCCATTTGAGCATACTCAGTTTGCAGAGTAGCAATATAATTTTCTGCTTGATCCATTGATTCTTGTAGATTTTGTATTTCAGTTTGAAATTCAGGCATCTGAGTAGTTACTGCGTTAAGTTGTCCTATTACCTCATTCAGTTTTAAATTAGTGGAGTTTAAATCGTTACGAAGTTTTAATATCTCTGGATCAATGAGTGGCTCTTTTCTTCCAAAATGCATACCGAAGGCAAGATAAGGAGTTAAAAGTGCATCATTGTAATCACCACCCTGGACTAAATCAATCATATCCGTATCAAACATATTAAATTTAACACCTATGTCCATAGTAGTGTTCCATTTTGATAATATAGAAAAACCGGCAGAAGCATAAGGAAAAGTTAGATGCCCGCCAATTTTATCGGGACTGGCATCATCAATAATCCCATGCTCATTTTCACTATAATGAGTTGACCATCCTGCACCTACGGCAATAAAAGGAGAGAATCTATTGATTAAATAGTGCCGCGGGAAATTCTCTGCTAACACCTTAGTAGGTTTATACTTAAGATACAGATTCACACCTTCTAAGGATGAATGATAATCGTTAGCATCATTTTTAATTTTGACATTTGTAAACCAGGGTCCGATTCCTAAGCCTAAATCACCAAAAACCCAGGCATCATAAGTAACTGCCCAGGAACCCATAAGAACATTATCACCTTCTACATCATCCTGGGGAAGATTAATCCCACCTTCTACACTCATAGTGCTTTCAAAGGCATACATAGCTGGAATAAATGCCACTAATAAAAGCGGAATAAGAACACTTAATCTGAACTTTCTCATTTTTTACCTCACTAAATATTATTCCCTATAAGATATGTATAACAATATCCCCACTAAATGTCAAGTATAATTTTTCACTTGTCAATTTTGTTTAATTATTTTTCTTGATTTATGATTAGTTAGCTAAATCTAATATATTGTTATGCTATGTTTTATATCTTTTAATGAAAATTTTGTATATTTCCTGAGCCAGTTATCAAAAAGAGGTTTAAATGTTAATCAAAAAAACAACTATTATAATTTTAACCCTGCTCATCTATCAGATAAGTTTTGGATATTATTTATCAGAAGTAGATAAGATAGGCTCAAATAGAAAAAATATTTCTTCTGAAGCAACGGACAATTTCAGAATTTTAGCTGAAGACCTGTTTATCAGTGAATATGTTGAAGGTTCAAGTTATAATAAAGCGATTGAGATATTTAATGGAACTGGTGAATCGGTAGATCTCAGTCAATACAAACTTTGCTTATATTCTAATGGTTCAGCAACAGTTAGTCAATCAATGAGCTTAAGTGGAACTCTGGCAAATAATGAAGTATATGTATTTGCTCATCCAAGTGCTGATCCTGCAATATTAACAGTAGCCGATACTATAAATAGCACTGTAATTAATTTCAATGGAGATGATGCTATTGCTTTGATAAAGGGTGAAACCTCTAATCCTATTTATATTGATATATTTGGTGTTATAGGTAATGATCCCGGAAATGCCTGGACAGCTGTTAATGGATATTCAACCTTAGATAAGACATTAGTTCGTAACCCTGATGTATACACAGGAGTGACCACTAATCCTACCGGAACAGGACCACTTGCATTTACCACATTAACTACCGAATGGATCTTGTTTGATACCAATACTTTTTCCAATCTGGGATTTCATAATTTTTTAGGAAATGATGTAGAAGTGGATCCTCCAACGATTCAGACTACCGCTATTATAGGATATCCAAGTAGCACCTCTATGGCTCTGGAATGGACTCCGGGAAATGGTTCCAGAAGAATTGTAAAAATGAATACTATTAATAGTTTTACTAATCCTGTTGATGGAACCAATCCTTCTGCAAATACAATCTGGACTAATTCTGGTGAACAAGTCATCTATAACGGTGCCACTCAAATAGTAGAAGATACACCCTTCAATGGCTGTGAAGTAACAAATCTTAATCCAATTACAACTTACTGGTTTAGAGCTTATGAATATAATGGCACAGGAAATAACACTAAATATTTAACTACCACCGCCAATGGAAATCCTGCTTCATTCAATACCTTAGAAGGTCAAGGTTCTGGTTATTATGCTGGAATTGATGGTTATGGTGCGAATTTAAAGCAACAATTACATACTTTAATTAAAGATACTCATACCACTAATTATTCTTATGCTGCCCTGATTACACAGATACCTTATACCGATGAAGACCCCGAAAACAGTGATAATCTAATTGAAATCTATACTGGATGGAGCGTTGATAAAAATAATTTTGGCAATGCTACCACTGATTGGAATAGAGAACACACCTGGAGTAAAAGTCATGGGAATTTTGGTGAAACTCCACCAGCTGGAACAGATTTACATCACCTCCGTCCTTGTGACAGCACCGTAAATAGCACTAAAAGTAATAAGGACTTTGCAGAAGGTGGTAATCCGGTCATAGATAATTCTCCTCCTGAAGGATACTCAGGAGAAACTGGATGTTTTCAAACTGCCTATTCCTGGGAACCACGCGATGAAGATAAAGGTGATGTTGCAAGAATGATAATGTATATGGCTGTTAGATATGAAGGAGATGACCCTAATTTCCAGACTAATTTGGAAATGGTAGATTACATTCATAGCGATGAAAATACAAATCAACCTTATTATGGAAAACTATCCACCCT
>MWCN01000002.1 GCA_002070045.1 Candidatus Cloacimonetes bacterium ADurb.Bin211 | reverse complement strand
TAATCGCCAACAAGAGATTGCTGAGATATCTCGTGCACTTAAAATTCTGGCTAAGGATATGAAAATACCTGTCATTGCGCTTTCTCAATTAAATCGTCTTCTGGAAAATCGGGATGACAAACGACCACGACTGGCTGATTTACGAGAATCCGGTGCTATAGAACAGGATGCAGACCTGGTAATGTTTATTTATCGTGACGAATATTACAATAAAGAAAAATCAGAAAAACCTGGCATAGCTGAAATTATTATTGGCAAAAATCGTCACGGCTCTACCGGTACCGTTGAACTGGGATTTACCAAAGAGTTCACGATGTTTCGTAACTTAGATATCACTCATGAATTTTAAGATTCTGGCTGGCATAGGTGCTTATACTTTATTTATTGGAAGAGTCCTAAAACACTTTCCTAAACTTCCCAAACGCTGGCAAGAACTAATCATACAGCTAAAACGGATTGGATTTGATTCCCTTTTTCTCATTACTATCACTTCTATATTTACCGGTTTAGTCGTAGCAGTACAAATTTTTTATCAAGGCAGCTATTATATCCCTAAAAATCTTTTCAGTGTTATAATTGGAAAGGCAAATATGATAGAATTGGCACCAGTGCTTACAGGATTGGTTCTAACAGGTAAAGTTGGTGCTTCCATAGCCGCAGAAATAGGAACTATGAGAGTAAGTGAACAGATTGATGCCCTTCAAAGTATGAGTATTGCTCCAGAAGAATTTCTTTATCTTCCCCGGATTATCGCTGGCGTTATTTCTGCTCCACTTTTAACAATTTATGCCAATTTAATTAGTATCATTGCTGGTTGGTTTTTCACCTGGATGAAATATGGTATCAGATTCTTCAACTTTTTTAATGATATGCGAATCTATTTTGCCCCATTTGATTTAATTGGTGGTATTGTAAAAGCTATATTATTTGGATTTCTTATTACTTCTTTAGCTTGTTTTTTTGGTGATAAGACTACAGGTGGGGCTGAAGGAGTAGGACATAGCACTATGCAAACGGTCGTGTATAGTTCAGTTGGAGTGTTAGTACTGGATTTTCTGGTAGCGATTATGATGATGGCAAATTATCTATGATTTTTAGGAAAAGGTCTGCAAAATTATTTATACTTATTTCTTTATTGCTCTGCTTTATATCAGGATATGGCTGCAAAAAGAACACTAAGGAAGTAAAAAAACAAATATCTCCCAGCTCTTACTTATATATTTTTGCTCTGGAAAATATTAGAGATTCAGGTTTTGAAACCGTTGTTATCAAGGATTTTGCTAAACAGAATAATATCGGACTGAGAATAAACCTTTTCCCCGATCTTTCTGTGTTAATGCGAACCTTATCCAATCCTGATTACCAGGGAAAAGTTGATATTGTTATGGGATTGGATAATTCCTTCTTTTACGATACAGATTCCAGCAGTTATTTTGCTCCTGTTCCTGAAGTTTCTCTACAAGAGATTAGATATGAAATCCCAAAAGATTCTGAACATTGTCTGATTCCTTATGCGAGTGCGAATCTGTCTTTTATTTATGATTCCAAAAAATTCCCAGAACCACCTCATTCTTTTGGTGAACTTCAGGATAGTAAGTATTATTCTCAACTAGCTATTTGTGATCCCTCTGAATGTGGTTTGGGAAGGAGTACTCTTCTCTGGACCATAGCATTATTTTCTGAACAAGGATATGAACAGTTGTGGTCTTCTCTAAATAAGAATATTTATAAAATATACCCCAATCCAACCTTATGTCTGGATGCTATTAGAACAGGTAAATGTGGTTTGATGATAGGATATAATACTATTCCTGCCTGGTTAAATGAACTTTATCCTTCTGAAGCTCATATAAAATCAATCATTCCAGAAGAAGGAAGCTTCCTTTATGTGGAATCAGCTGCTTTATGTAATGACGCTCCCAATAAGGACACTGCTTTAAAATTCTTAAATTATCTCATTTCGCCAAATTCACAACAATTTGTGATATATAAACTTGGTATGATGCCGGTAAATGGGAGAACTCCACTTCCTACTTCTTTTGCTCATATACCAGCTATAATCTATTCCCATAATAATAGATTGGAACAGCAACCTGTCCAGGATAGTCTTCAGGTCTGGATTTCTAAATGGAATCGGATGATGTATGGAAATAATAGGTTTTAGAATTGATTGCTTTACCTGAAACCAGATTTAATATTGTTCTCTATGAACCAGAAATTCCTGCCAATGCAGGAAATATCGGAAGACTCTGCGTTGGAAGTGGCTCTAAACTACATATCATTCAACCCTGTAAATTCTTAATCACGGATAAAACTCTAAAACGTGCAGGATTAGACTACTGGAAACATCTGGATTTAACTATGCATAAAGATTGGGAAGAGATTTTAGAGTTTTGCCCTATAGAAAGGGTCTTTTTCTGCACTACTAAATGTGAAAGGAACTATCTGAATGAACAGTATAAGCCTGGAGATACTTTCGTTTTTGGACCTGAATCTCGCGGATTACCTCAGACATTATTGGATAAATATCCTGAACGCTTAATTACTATCCCTATGCATCCACTTATTCGTTCTATAAATCTTGCCAATTCGGTAGCAATAATTTTATATGAGGCTATTAGACAGGTATATTACGCCTCTTAATCTTCATAAACTTTTAGTAACTGTTGAACCGCCAGCATAACCGGAAGCAAACCTTCTTCAACCTGTTTCTTCAATAAAGGCAGTTTCCCTCTTACTTTAGGGTCGCTATAAAATCTATTTAACACTGCTTCTCTAATAAGTGATTCAAACCATTCCAGTACTTGCTTTTTGCGTCGTTCATAGAATATTCCACTAACTTTACCCTGTTCTACAAACTTTTCTATGATTTCCCAGATTTCCGAAAGTCCTTTCTTCTGGAGAGCCGAGCAGGTTATAGCTTTGGTAGTCCAACCTTCAGTGGCAGGACG
>MWCN01000001.1 GCA_002070045.1 Candidatus Cloacimonetes bacterium ADurb.Bin211 | reverse complement strand
AATCATCAATGCAACTGTGAATGGGGTTCAATTTTGCGTTATCGGAGCAGGGTTTCCGGACCGCTTTTAGATAGAATAGATATCCATGTGGAAGTTCCTACTGTCAGCTATGCGGATTTGGCTTCTTTACCAACAGGAGATAAATCAGTTGATATCAGAGCCAGAGTAAATAAAGCCCGCGCTATTCAACAGGAACGTTTTAAGGGAACAGGAATTTATAATAACAGCCAGATGAATTCACGCCAGTTACGCAAATTTTGCATTCTGGATGATGAAAGTAATGCCTTACTGCAAAATGCAATAGATAAAATGGGCTATTCAGCAAGGGTCTTTGATAGAATTCTAAAGGTCTCCAGAACTATAGCCGATTTGGAAGGACGCAAAGATATCTTATCGGAAGATATCAGCGAGGCAATTCAATATCGCACTCTTGACCGAAAATATTGGAGCTGAAAATATAGCTAGTGCCTCACGCAGATTATGCAGATACCTCTGCTTCCGATTTCAGGAACAAGGATTTCAGGATTAAAAAGATTTGAAACTGCGGATATCTTTGTTGTTCCAGCAAAACTTACTTTCTTTTTTTCATTTCCTCGGGTAAGTTTATAAAATAGTTCCTTAGATAATTTTCCAAAAGAGTGCTATCGGTATAGCCCTTCTCCCAAAACTCTTGAAAGATTTGATAAAGAGCGGGTATCTCTTTAGGGGCATTTCTTGTCTTCATTTTGTTTATAAATCGTTGCATAAAAGGAGTAGGTGGATGGAGGGCAAAACACGCTAACCTATTGTTTTTTATGATAGTATCTATGGAGCAAGCATCCTGCAGAACAAGATCATTTTCCAGTTGTTCTTTAATAACCAGGGGAGAAAGATTACCCCATTTGAAATTTTTAGGGAAATAGCGACGCAAGGCGTTAAGATAGGCGTATTTATAAAAATCCCTTTCCTGCACCGGCAAAGTAACCCCTGCCTGCATATTAGCAAAAAGATTGCCTATAGATTTCAAGGAATTTAAATCTCTGAAATTGTGCATATATAAACCGATATCAGAAATCTGTTTTTCCTTGTTTTGGGGAACATATTTATTGATATAACCATCTATAGTTTCATAGTCAGCCAGAATAAATAACTCCCCGCTGTCCAGAATCTCAAAGGGAAATTGCCTGATATATTCATAATCCATTCCCAAAAAATTCCTCAAATATAGAGCTGCTACAACCGGAAAAGGAGTCCCTTGGGTATCGGCAAATTCATTGTTGGAAAAAATAACTCCCCTCTCTAAACGATATTCTTGGGTAAAAATGCCCATGCGATTCTTAAAATTGAATTCTTTAATTAAATAAGAAAGGGGATGGAGAACGCAGATTACATCTGCGCCCAGTTTATTAAAAGCACGCAAAAAACTGGTTCCCAAATCTCTGGTTCTAATATCCTCATCTATATCAAAATCAATCTCTTTTTTAGCATTGACTCCTTTTCTTTTAATTAAAGAATTTAAATCATTATAGGGAGGATTGCCGATGCAAATCAAATGGTCGGTTTCTTTTAAGCCATATTTGGATAATTTTACCTTGGATAATGAATTATCTACTTCTGCCTGGGGGTAACCAATGCTTTTCAAAAAACTGATTGCTTCGCTATCTATATCTCTTATGATCATCGGATTAGCAGGAAAACAATCTAAAAAAGCACCACAACCGGCAGCTAAATCCATAATTATAGAATTCGTTCTAACATAAGGAGATACCAGTTTCTTAATCAAATTTACTAAATGCGGCGGAGTATAATATTTGCCTAAATTGGATTTTAAGTTATCCGGTAAGTCAGCTGTGAAAAAATGTTTTTTAAAAAGCAACTTATTTTCATCAGTTAGAAGCTTTTCTTGAACTTCCTTCTGTTGCCTTGAAGCTTGAATTGTCATTTCTCCTCTAATTTCTTCTGGATTGCTTTACAAATAGATAATAAATCTTGATTATGCTGCTGCGAACCAATCATAAAGCATTTAGCCAAATAAACCAAAACTTCGCTATTTTTCTTATTGATTGTCCAAGTAACTTCTTCTTTTGTATAGGCGGGGCGGTTTTGCAGATTGTTCCATTCCTCCAGTTCCGTAACCGGAAGATCAAAAAAAAGCATAATCTGATTTCCTACCGCTTTCTGTTTGGAATCTACGAATAATTCAATAAGCGTATTTTTATATTGATATAATAGGATTGGACTCTTTTTATAACAAACAATAAATTCAAGCTTATGTTTCTTATAAGTTCCATTTCTTTCCATTCTGGGTTGGATATTGTTTTCTAAATATTCTTCACTTTTTATAGAAGAACCAAAAGTCCTCAGCTCGTTTATTTTTTCTTTCGGCAAAAGTCCACATGCGATTGCCTCCCATAGTAAATCGGTTAGTTCAAAAGTGCTTTTCTGCTTATTAGAACCATCATTTATTTTATGGCGGGTATATAATATTTGCTGAACACTTTTACTTTTATCTTCAGTATCATAAGCTATCTGCCATTCCAAATACAGATCAGGAGTAAAATTTCTTTGTCTGGCAGCAATAGGAATGCCTGCTTCCAAGATATTAGTCCGTTGTTTGACTCTTACCTTACTTGTAGGTTGAGTTAGCGGTAACTTAATTTTCAAAGTGCAATTCTCTTTAAAATACAGCATCTATATCTCCAGCTATTTCATTATAAAAATCATATTCCCGGTTCAACCTTTTTTGTCAATTACTAAAAATTTATCTTTCGGGAGGGTTCATCTTATCGCACATAAAAAAGTTAAGGAAAACCCGGTTGAGAAAAGAAATAAACTAACTAAAATGCCAATATTTATATATAACTATCTGCATACCAGATGATTAAGCAAAGTGGCAGCTGCAGATGGATGATTAACGATATCGGGATAAGAACCATAAATTAAGTGCTTAGCTAATTCTTTCCTTTCCTGATATGCTCCCAAATTATCTGCAAGTTCCTGATAAGCAAAGGGATATAAGTAAAATTCATATTTTCTACCAGTAAGCGGTTCCCTTATTTGGTTGGGCAGCTCAAATGAAGATAAACCGGTAACCATAATCTGCACTTCTGGGAAATTATCCCCATTTTGCAGAGCATAGTCCGGAAAATAACCCCCATTTTGCAGAATATAATCCGGAAAATAGGCATTAACATCTTATTCAGGAAATTTTCACTTACCTATACAAAGTTAAAAAGTTCCTAACTTCCTATTTCTTAGTCGGTTGTTTAACACTCCTTTAACACTGCCTTAACACTTCTTTAGCACCGTTAAGGAATCGTTAAGGAATCGTTAAATGGTCATTAAAGAAAAAACCAAGCAGGAAATGAAGAATGCCATATTAAGAATGAATTTTACCGGAAAATTAGGATAACCGGACGCAAACTAAGCTTGTTTTTATAGAAAGCCCTCTGAGGGCTACGCTCTTTGTTGCTTTTGGGAAGCCAAAAAAGAGAAGCTGATAACCGGTTGTGTTTTAATAGCGGTTGCAGTTACAGATTGACAACAAAGCGGAAGCAAATAGTGTTACATCATACCCGTTAAGTGAGGTAAAAAATGAAACGGTTTTATTTCTTCAGTACTATGGTTTTTCTGGCATTTTGCCTGAATGCTCAACCCTGGGAAATGGATAACAGTGTTTTTAATCCCAGTGGAGTTCCCAGT